>JAMDDG010000075.1:8390-12701 GCA_023488865.1 Bacteroidota bacterium
GCCTTTGTCACAACCCCAATCCTGCCGTCGCCTATTATTTGGGAATCAACCTTGATGATAGGTAAAACCCCTTTCGTGGTGCTTGTGATAAATACTTCGTCGGCGGCCAGCAGGTCTTTTATTTTAAAATCCTTCGCCTGAATAGGGTAGCCTTTTAACTGCAAGATCCTTTTTCGTGTGACCCCTTCCAATATTTTAGATTTGGGGGTATAGACACAATTGTCCTTCACATAAAAAACGTTGCTCCGCGAGCATTCCCGGACCCAGTTCCTGTCGAAGTACAAGATTTCGGCAGCATTGGTTTCGATGAGTTTTTGGGATAACCTTACCGACCGGATATAGTTGATGGTTTTGGCCTCAGGGAGCTCGCGCTGGTAATGGCTTGTGATCAGGCTTGCACCATTCTTCCAGGCATTGGGCAATTTTAATTCAAATGGTTTGTTGATGATGATCAACGTAGATTTGGCCCTGTCCAGGGTAAAATCATCCATGGAAACACCGCCTGTAAGCATAATTTTTACGGACGAATTTGGGATATTATTCTTCCTGATTAAGTTTTGAACGATATCCGCCAATTCCTCTTTGGTGTAGGCCAGATCGAGACCCATCAGGGCTGCTGATTTTAAAAAACGGTCCAAATGAAATGACAAAAACCTGGGAACCAGCTCCCTTACCAGGAAAAAATCAAAAATCCCGTATCCACGCTGGATAATTAAATCCGAAACAGGTACCGAGGACTGGTTAAAAGGAATATACTCCCCGTTGAAAAAGGTAAAATTGCTATCCATGGTTAAATATTTATCGGATTACGTTTTCAATACATAATTATCTACAACCCATGCGGCGAACGGAAAACAGCAGGTAAATGCAGGAGATACGGCATTCAGCACATGGATAGAGTCATTGTCCCCCTCTACCACAAAATCCATGATCAATTCCCTGGTTTGTTTGTTGAGCAACTGGGCGCGGATACCTGGTTTTCCCCATTCCGTAAAGCCTTTCACGTCAATTTTCCTGACGAGCACTTTCGCCAGGCTGGCAAAATAGCTCCGCTTGTATTTTTTTATCTCCTCCAGGGCGATGTTCCTGAAACCAAAAGAATTGGTTAAAAATAACAGCGCTTCCCAGGATAAAATACCCATCATTTCTCCAAACCTGAACCGGTCGAAACCCTGGTAATTTTCCCTCCAGAAGGCAGGGGTTGAGGTCGGTCCGATTTTTACGCTTCCGTCAACGGCAACCGTAAAATGGACCCCCAGCCACGGATTTTTCAGGTTGGGTACCGGATATACGTTGATCGTAACCGGGATCTCGTTGCCGTGGTATTTTAAAAAGATCCCCTTCAACGGAATAATTGTGTATTTCTTTGAGTAGCCGAAGTCACGGGCCACTTTATCCGCGTATAACCCGGCCGCATTGATGATTTTCGAAGCCGTGAAAATATTGCCTTTGGTGGTTTTGATGCTGTTCCCTTCCAGTCTGGATTTGTAACCCTCTCCAAAAAATATTTCTACTCTCATGGCCCTGAGCTCATTTTTAATCGCCCGGGTTATTTCGGAAGGATCGACCGTTGCCGTAGTGGGTGAATAGAGGGCGTATTTAAATGTTTTTACGTTGGGGTCAATTTCATACAACTCTTTCTCCTCAATAATCCTGACCTCAACGCCATTCGCCTTCCCTCTTTTTTCGAGTTCAAAAAGTGCAGGAAGTTCACTTTCGTCTTTCGCTACAACTACTTTCTTACACTCATTGATCTTAAGGTTGTTGGCATAACAATATTCCCTCAGTTGCCGGTTGCCGTCCCTGGTGAATTTTGCTTTTAAAGTATCGGCCGAATAATAAAAGCCTGCATGCAAAACGCCGCTGTTACGGCCACTGCCATGGTATGCAACGTCATACTCCTTTTCCAGTACTGCAATCCCTGATCCTGGGAACCTCGTCCTCAGTTCTCTTGCAATGGCCAGTCCTACGATTCCTCCCCCAATAATCAAATAATCAAAATGCATAAATATGTTTCCATTTAAATAAGTTTTCGCCCTTCCACTGATTATTTTCTTTTGCCCGTAGGGCATCAATGTTAATAGAAAAAATACACCTTTTGCTTACAACAGCCAACCCCGGCCTGTCAGCGGCTTGTTGTACCTTTTGACCAGGAGCCTTGCTGCAACCAGCTATTTTTCAATCCGGTTTGAATTTTTTTATTTGCCTAAAAATAGCGTTTTTAAAGCAATTCAAATTAATTTGTACCTTTGAATTATAAAACCTTAAAGACCATTACCATGATTTGGATTATTCCCGTAATTATTGTATTGATTATTTTCTGGCTGATTGGTATTTACAACAGCCTGGTCCGACTTCGCAACACGAGGCAAAACGCTTTTGCCGATATTGATGTCCAGTTAAAACAGCGGCACGACCTGGTTCCCCAACTCGTAGAGACCGTAAAAGGTTACGCCACTCACGAAAGGGAGCTGTTGACCCGGATCACGGAGGCCCGGACAGCTGCAATGGGAGCCACCACCATCGATGAAAAAATCAAAACTGAAACACAGCTGTCTGCTGCATTACAGGGGCTGAAGATATCGGTCGAAGCCTATCCCGATCTAAAAGCCAACCAAAATTTTCTGCAACTTCAGGAAGAGCTAAGTGACATAGAAAACAAGCTGGCAGCCGTCCGCAGATACTTCAATGCAGCCACTACAGAATACAACACCGGCATCGAAACATTCCCGGCCAATATGATCGCCAGCAGTTTCGGCTTTCAACGCGAGAGCCTTTTCGACCTTGGACAGGAACGGGCCAACCTGGAGGAAGCGCCAAAGATCAGTTTCAATTAATGACTTACATCGGCATTCAGACACAAATCAGGAGGAACAACTTCAACAGTATCCTCCTGATGCTTGCTTTCCCGGTCGTCTTGATAGGGATGGTTTATGCAGTCCTCTATTTCTCCCAGCGGGAGCATGATGTACAGGTCGTCAATGATACTTTTGCCCGTGTGGTGCCGTTTGTGATTATAGGAACTTCCGTCTGGTTTTTGATCGCCTGGTTGATACACAACTCCCTTATCCGGATGGCTACCGGATCGAGACCGCTTGAACGGATGGAAAACAAACGGGTTTACAACCTGGTCGAGAACCTCTGCATCTCGCAGGGGATGAAGGTGCCGCAAATCTTCATCATCGACGATGACTCGCTCAACGCTTTTGCGAGCGGCATCAACGAACACACCTTTTCCGTCACGCTTTCGCGGGGAATTATTGACAAGCTGGAGGACGACGAACTTGAAGGGGTGATCGCCCACGAACTTTCCCATATCCGTAACCGGGATGTCAGGCTGATGATCGTTTCCATCATCTTTGTTGGCATCTTTGCCTTTATTGCCGAGATGGCCTTCAGGGGCATTCAGTTCGGGGCTTTGTCTAGAAACAAGAAAAATGGGGGTGTGGCAATTCTGGTTGTACTCGTTGTCTCCGCCGTTTGCTATCTGATCGCCCTTTTGCTCCGTTTCGGCATTTCCAGGTCACGCGAGTACATGGCCGATGCAGGGGCTGCCGAAATGACCCGCAAACCATACGCCCTGGCCAGCGCATTGCGCAAAATAGAAAAGGATCCGTTGATTGAAGCGGTTCACAGCCGCGATGTGGCGCAATTGTTTATAGAGAATCCCCAGCCGGAGGAAAAGAAGTTCTCTTTCAGCAACCTCTTTTCCACCCATCCCCCTATCGGAAAAAGGATTGAACTGCTGGATCAGTTTGCGTAAACTGGCAACATAGAAAAACGCTGAAAGCTTCAACATGAACAGAAGCTTCTTGATTTTGAAAAATTTTATTCTATCGGATAGAAAAGGATTGATAGAATCATGCAATCCTTTTGCCAGCCATGGGACCGGGTTTCAGGCTATGGATTTCGTCTATGTGAATCAAAATAACTGCTTTGGGTTTAGGCATACCTGCTTTTAGCGACATCTCCGCAGATTTTTCATAGATATCCCCACTTGTCAATACCTCCGGGGTACCAAGAAACCTAAATCCGTCCAGAATTTCCCTGTTAACGACTGCAACTGAAACTTTAGATCCGTCCAGGATGTTTTTATAGGTAGTTCCCCCTGTACCTTCGCTAAATATCAAAGTTTCATCATCAAAAACCCTTGTCGAACGCTTTGGCGCATTGTTAGGAACCCCTTCCGTGCTAACCGTTGCATGGAAACACTGTTGTGTTAAAATCATTTCCTTCATATCCTGAGTAAGTTTTGCCATGATTGTATGACTCCTTTCTGATTTAATTAAATGGATTAAATATTTTAAATAG
>JAMDDG010000293.1 GCA_023488865.1 Bacteroidota bacterium
TACGCCAGTGCACCAGGATCAGTAAATCCGGCACGCGCCCTCAAGGCTCTAACAGTTGTTTACCAAGAATTTCCCTGGAAAAAACCGGATGGTACTGTACAAACCATCTATATTAAACCAGGCACAGCGCCAAACGAAGCTGCAGCCGTTGACGAATACAAAGGGCAAGGTTCAAACTCCACCGCAACAGGTTATTACATGCGGAAATACTACGATCCAACCTCATTGGCTGGTATGACTTCAGGATTGAATCTGATCCTGATCCGTTATGCTGATGTTTTACTGATGTATGCTGAAGCCAAAAATGAATTGAGCCAAATGAACGAAAGCGTTTGGAACACAACTGTTAGAGCCTTGAGGGCGCGTGCCGGATTTACTGATCCTGGTGCACTGGCGTACAATACAGCCTGGACCAAATCAGATATGCAAAACATCATTCACCGCGAGCGCCGTTGTGAGCTTGCTATTGAAGGACTGAGAATTTTCGACATCCGCCGTTGGAAAACAGCTGAAACGGTACTTAATAGCTATCCTCACGGAGCTCAATATGGCGATGCCGTGACTGATAACGGATACATCCGGTTGGATAAAAGGACTTTCAATAAAGACCGGGATTATCTTTGGGCCGTTCCACAATCGGAAAAAGATATCAACCCCGCATTGGGGCAAAATGCCGGATATTAAAATCAATACAAGTAAGACAGAGAAATAAATAATGAATAAAAAACATAAATATATAGTGATTATGAAATCAATACTCATAAACTTGACCATATTAGCATCTTTCCTTATCGCATTTACCGGATGTAGCAAAGATGACGAAATGAAAAATACCAAAGTAACAGCCGTGAAAACACTTTACGAGCCGTCTGATGGAAAATCAGTCGTATTACAAAGTTCTGCTTCGGCAACTCTTTATTTCGAATGGGAACCTGCCAAAGCCGAAGACAGCGGCATGGTTTTGTATGAAGTTGCCTTTGACAAAGAAGGCGGTGATTTTTCGAATCCGATTTATCGCATGGCTTCCGACAACAACGGAGGATATAACCACGCTACCATTTCGCACAAACAATTAAATAAGATTGCCGGTATGGCCGGAATACAATCTTCCGAAACCGGCAAATTAATTTGGACTGTTTTTTCCTCCAAGGGAATTAACGATGTAAAAGCTGCTGAATCGAGAACAATTGAAATCACACGATTGGCTGGTTTTGCCGATGTTCCTGTTGACGTATTTGTAACCGGTGAAGGCTCTGAAGGTGGAACCGATCTTTCAAAAGCAAGCGTCATGAAAGCGGTTACCAGCGGTGAATTTGAAGTTTACACCAAACTGACTGCCGGGAAAACATACTATTTTGCCGATGCAAAAGTTGGCACTCCACGTAGATTCTATACTGAAAATGGTTTACTGAAAGAAGGAACGAATGCTTGTACCGTAGCAAAAACAGGCGTTTATCGCATTAAACTTGATTTTAACGTAGGATCATCGGTTTATACCGAAGTTACTGATATGCAATTGTTCTTTTGTCCAACCAATACGTTCCTGTTCTCACTGGATTATCAGGGGAAAGGCGCCTGGAAGGCTTTCAGCAAACCAATTACTTTCAAACAGGAAGGTTGGGGTAGAGACGAACGTTATAAATTTAAGATGACCACGCTGAATGATGCTGGTGAAACGGTAGAAGAATGGTGGGGAACCCCAAATACCGACAGCCGACCAACAGCCTCAAGCCCGGCGTCGTACTATTACCTGTTCCCGGTCGACAACAGCCGATGGAACGGAAAATTCAAATTCGCAGGGGAAATGGATGGTGCTTTGGTTGATGTGTCTGTTTTATTACAGGCAGAAAATCCATATACTCACGAAGTTGTAAAAATAGGCAACCAATAAACCACTATTTTATTTTCCAGCAGGGGCGGGCAATTCGTCTGCCCCTGTTTTTAATCATTCTCGATAAATCAGTTCCATGAATAGGTGCTTTTATTTTTTTCTGTTTTCATCTGTTATTTTACTTCAGGCCTGTAGCAAAAAAGATGAACCTGTAAATACAGGTGATAAAGAATACGCCATCAATTGGACCGCAGCAGCCGACAGTAGCAGCTATGCCTTCGTCATGTCGTATTGGAATGGTGCCGACAGCTATTTCAATTACAACAACAGTGGGCTGAAAGACTTTCATTACTGGCCACAGGCACATGCACTGGATGTAGTTATTGATGCTTACAACCGTACCAACGACAATTTTTATAAAACAACCATTTCTCAATGGTACGATGGTGTAAAAAAGAAAAATGGCAACTCTTTTTTTAATGTGTTTTACGACGACATGGAATGGAATGCGTTGGCAATGCTTCGAGCATACAATGCCACACAGGATGAACGATTTAAATCAGCATCAAAAGAAGTCTGGACCGACATTCAAACAGGATGGAACAGCAATGCCGGCGGTGGCATTTCCTGGAAAAAAGGCCAACCCTACAGCAAAAACGCCTGTTCCAACGGACCTGCCTGTATTTTGGCAGCACGAATGTTTCAGCAGTTTGGCGATGCAAAAGACAAAGACTGGGCAGTCAAGATTTACGATTGGGAAAAAGAAACCCTTTTTAATCCTGCCAATGGCGCAGTTTACGACAATATCGACAGCCGGACCGGTGCCGTCCAATCTTCATGGATCTTTACTTATAACGAGGGAACATTCCTGGGATCGGCCCTTGAACTATACAAAATTACCGGAGAAAAAAGTTATCTGAACGATGCAATCAAAGCAGCTGATTATACGCTGAATAACCTGGTTAATAGTAATGACCGCTTGCTAAAAAGCGAAGGGAACGGAGATGGCGGCTTATTTAAAGGCATTTTTATCCGCTATTTCGCTCAACTGATTCTACATCCCGATCTTGATACAGCCACGAAGAAGCGCTATGTTACCTTCTTCAAACTAAACGCCGAAACGCTTTGGAGGACCGGAACCAACAAACAACTTATTTTATTCGGAACTTACTGGAAAACCAAGCCCGGAACTTCAACCGAATTAACTACCCAAACCAGTGGCGCCATGCTACTTGAAGCGGCTGCGCTTCTTAATAAGCAAGGATTATTTAATAATTAATTGATTTCTGTTGGGTGTGTATCCTAAAACCAACTCTAAATGATAAAAAAGATTTTTATCTTCATTTTTGTCTGCTCAATTTTTAAATTTTCAAACGGACAGAAGCCACTAACCCAATATGTAAATCCGTTTCTGGGAACGGCCACTTTGTGGGACAGCATCGACATCGGTTATAAACCCACGCACCGCACCTGGGGCGCCGAAGTTTTTCCGGGGGCATCGCTACCCAACGCCATGGTTCAGCTAAGTCCGGTTACCTTGTTCCACAGTGGCTCTGGCTATCAGTACGAAGACACGGTAATTTATGCTTTTACCCACACCAGTAAAGGGCACTGGAACCTGTGCCACATTCCGCTACTGCCGGCTACCGGAAACTTCACTCCGGAAGACTATTGTTCGGCTTACAGCCATAAAAACGAATCGGCCCACCCTGGATATTACCAGGTTTACCTGGAGCGTTACGGCGTTAATGCAGAACTGACTTCGACTTTGCGCTGTGCCTTTCACAAGTACACATTCAGGGATGGACAAAGCAAAAAACTGATTGTCGATCTATCCCATTCGAACGAACGGGTTCGGGGCTGGGAAATCAATCAGGAAGGCGAAAATGTATTTAAAGGGTTCCAGCAAACCGGCGAAAAAATGTATTTCTACGCTGTTGTCAACCACAAAATAAAAAACATCGAATCCTGGAAAAACGACAAACATGAAATTTCGGTAGTGAATTTTGCAGACTCGTCCAATCCCCTGGAAATACAGATCGGATTCTCGTTTGTGAGTATTGCCAATGCCAAAGAAAACCTGGAAAAGGAAATGCTGGGTAAAAGTTTTCAGCAGGTACGCGATGAAGCCTCTAAAACCTGGGAAACATTGCTATCAAAGATTAAAGTGACCGGTGGCACCGAAAGACAAAAGGGCATTTTCTATTCTACCTTGTACCGCTCGTTCCTTTGGCCTGCTTTGCGAAGCGACATCAACGGCGACTTCACCGACCTGAAAGGCAATGTGGTTAACAAGGGGTTCAACTACTACACCGGGCCATCGTTGTGGGACGATTACCGCAACAAGCTGGTCCTGCTGGGCATGTTGTCGCCCAAAGTAACTGTGGATGTTATTAAATCGCTGATCGACAAGGGAGAAAACACCGGCTTTATGCCCACCTTCTTCCACGGTGACCATGCGGCGCCATTTATTGCAGGAACGTACCTGCGGGGAATCAGGGGATTTGATGTGAAAAGTGCATATAACCTGCTTCTGCGGAATGCCACACTCGAAAACCGAAGCCGACCGTATATTCTTGAATACATTGCGAAAGGCTACATCCCTGAGCAGGACATCAAAAATCCGACTGTTGAAACCAAAGCCACTGCCGGGGTGACAAAAACACTGGAATATGCCTACGACGATTATGCGGTTGCGCTGTTGGCTAAAAAACTGGGCGATACCGTTAGTTACAAAATGCTGATGAAACGTGCAGGCAACTACAAGAACATGTTCGATCCATCGACCGGATTGATGAGAGGTCGCCTCGAAAATGGGGAATGGATCAAGAATTTTGACCCCACATACCCGTATTATGAGTATATGTACCGCGAAGCCAACGCCTGGCAATCGTCGTTTTTCGCACCTCATGATGTCATCGGACTGATTGGTTTGCATAGGAGTAAAGCCGATTTTGAGCAAAAGCTGGATACCCTGTTTTCAATTCCGTGGAAAGGAGTTGAAGCTTACAACATTTCAGGCTTCATCGGGCAATATTGCCATGGCAACCAACCCGATCACAGCTTCCCCTGGCTATACACGTTTATTGGCAAACAGGAAAAATCACAGGTTCTGCTGGACAGCATCATGAACCATTTTTACGACATGGGGAAAAACCATTTGGCCTATGCAGGGATGGACGATGCAGGTGAAAATTCGTCCTGGTATGTTTTAACCGCCATCGGCTTGTACCCATTTTCTCCTGCCGATCCGGAATACATCATTTCGGTTCCACTGTTCGATAAAGTTGAATTCAAGCTTGGAGAAAAAGAATTTACCATAATCAAAAAGAATTCAGGAAAGAAAATCGAAAGCATCACCTACGACAATAAAAAAATAGATGGCTATTTCATTCCACATTCCGAATTGCTGAAAGGAAAGAAACTGGTTATCACAACGCGATAGTTTTAGCAGAATGACTTGAACTAACAATATGACAACACGAAGGTTCGCGAAGAATCATAGTGCTGATATTTAAATCTTTGTGAAACTTGGTGACTTGGCGTCTTAGTGGCATTCTTTATTTTTTGGCTTTTCGGAGTGGACTCAATATTAGAATTTAGCATGCTCTCCATATTCCGATTAATTTGATAACCCGGCCTATGATCAAAGGGTACTTTGAGTTTGTCCGTGATACAGAACTCCTATCCTTTAAACTTTATCAATCCGGATTTTCGCCCCCTTCGCCTTTGTTCATTTCCGATTTCAGGTAGTATGCACCTTTCGTGACAAATGTTGAATTATCCGGGAAAGTCTTTGCATTTACTATTTCTGTATATCCGTTTTCGGAACTGCCGGTTTTGACTTTCATTTTTTTAAATGTCAATTCATCCGGATTATCCGTTTTAGCAGAATCTGATTCCAGCCTGAATACAAATTCACTGTCGGCATCTTTAACTACCGATTCATCGGGAAGTACATCAGTAATTCTCGGATCGCAAAATATTTTTGCTTCAACATAAACACCTGGTATCAATTCGGTATAATCTGACAGAATACAGGTTACCTGTATTGTCCGTGTTTCCGTATCAAGGGTTTTGCCAACGAAGGCAACCGTGCCTTGATAAACTTTGGTGTCATCAAAAGAGGGAACTGTAAAATTTAACTTTTGATTGACCTTTATTTTATTAACGTCCTGTTCGAAAACATTTAGCTTGAGCAGTAATTTATCAGCATTTATGAGCTCAGTAACCGTTTCACCGGTGGTAACCAATTGTCCATTGTGTGAAAAAACTTTGGATATTATTCCACCGAAAGGAGCAATAACAGAAATTGTATTAAAGATTTTGCCATTTTCCACATCATCCGGGTTTATCCCGATAAACAAGAGCTGTTCTGCAACCGCATTTTTTTGTGCTTTTGCCGTTTGAAAAGCAGCCAAAGCCTGTTGATATTGTTTTTGCGCAGACACATTTGCATCGCTCAGAATTTTTTGTCTTTCCACTTCCTGTTGGGTGACATTGAATTCGTTAGCAGCCTGGATATAATTCTTTTGCAGTTCAATGATATCGGGATGTTTCAAAACAAACAAGACTTCTCCTTTTTTTACCGGTTGACCTTCTATGCAGTTTATTCTTTCGATGAATCCGTTAATTGGCGGGTTGATGGTCGCCCGGTTATTTGGGAGCAATTCTGTATGTCCGTTGGCTTCAACGGTTGAGCTTATTGTCCCTGATTTAAAGCTATCTAACAGTATCCCGGCTGTTTTGATTTGTGCCCGGGTTAATTCAACAATTCCGTTGTTGGTAAATTTGATTGCTTCGGCATTCTTATCCTGTTCACCATTGTCTTTTGCGTTGTTGCAGGCATAAGAGAGTATGACAACAACAATAAGCGTCAAATATGTTTTATATTTCATACGTAAATAATTTGTTTTTAAAAGGTAGTATGGAACTCCATGTTGCTGAAAATTATTTTCATCCCCTTGGATGTTAGAAAACAACATGTTCGTTTCATATGATTATAATTTTGTTTTTTATTTGCCATATGGAACTCGCCGATAATCATTCGCCTGTGTGAGAAGCAATTCTCATGGCTCGTTTCATCTGTTTATAATTTTGTTTTTCATTTGCCAGATGGAACTCCCAATAATCATTCTCCTGTGTGTGGAAGATTTTCTCATGGTCGTTTCATGGCTTTTAATTTTTACCTGTTAAATAATTGATTTCGATAATGGTTTGGTTATAATCGCTTAAGGTCTGCAACCAGGAAGTTTTGATTTCAACAGCCTGGTCAATGTTTTGGAGATATTCAAAATAACCGATTGCCCCTGTTTTGTACGACAATTCAGCCCCGGAAAGCATTTGATTACTAAGAGGAAGGCCTTCGTGTTCGTAATAACCCAGTTGATTAATAAGTTGCGAATATTTATAACTGAGCTTCTCATAAAATGATTTTAATTCAAGTTTCTGGTCACCCAGTCTTTGCTTTTGAATTTTTGTTTCAATCCGTGCTGATTTTATCCTGCCCTGTTCCGGTTTGAACCACAATGGAATGTTTACACCAATTTGCCAGGTGTAAAATCCTTTTTTGTTATCAATGGTTTGCCAACCGTACTTTGCTGAAATATCGGGTAATAACTGTGACCTTTGTTGTGATAGTTCCATCTTTGACAACTCCACCAGGGCTTGCTGATATTGAATAGATGGGCTATTAAAAAGACTATCGGCAGAAGGCAGTAAGAAAGAACCAGTTATTTTAAACTGTGCCGGGCTGATGCTGTCATTTATTGTGACATTGAGCCACCGCTGTAACCCGGATTTCATGGAAGAAGCATTTGTTCTTGCCTGGTTTAATAAAACCACAACTTGCTGTTGCCTGTTTTTGGCTGCCAGTTTTTCGAGATTGGATGCTTCACCGGTTTTATACCTAAGTTCGGCAGCTTCATAAAACCTGCCGTAAAGGCTGTCAAGAAAGGAATATATTTCCATCTGACGATATGCCAAAGCCCAGCCGAAATAGGCAAAAGAAACCTGCATGATCAATTCTTTACAGGTTACCACTTTATTGAGTTGTGCCAGTTGAATTTTTTGATTCTGAATTTTGACCTTGTTCAGGTAGTTTGTTGGGAACTCAAAATCCTGGCTGACCCCGAAAGTAGAAATACTGCTTTGCAGACCCCGATTTACTTCATCCTGCCCGTAGTAAATGTTCGTTTTCCCAATATCCAAAGCCGTTTTTTTAAGCTCATGCTGTTGTTCGATGCTCAACTCCGCGATATTTAATCCCGGATTATTTTTAATTGCCAGTTCAATACAATTATTTAAAGAAATTTGTTGGGCGGAAATGTTTGATTGCGCTTTGCCATTGACAGGGAAAAAGAAAAATAGGAGAAGGATTCCCGTGCCGGATACTTTCTTCAGTTTCCAGGGGCTTATTTTCTCGGACAAGGCGTACAGAACCGGTAAAACGACCAGCGTAAGTATGGTTGAAGTAATTAGCCCGCCTATAACCACAGTTGCCAAAGGCCTTTGGACTTCTGCCCCGGCAGAAGTTGAAACGGCCATCGGCAAAAAGCCAAGAATGTCAACAAGCGCTGTAAGGAATATGGGCCTTAACCTGGAATGGGTCGCTTTGAAAATTCGAATATCCAAACTAAGTACCCCCTCTTTTTTTAAGTCATTTAAGCTGGTTATCAATACTAATCCGTTTAACACTGCAACACCAAATAGTGCAACAAATCCAATTCCTGCAGAAATACTAAAAGGCATTCCACGAACAAGTAATGCAAACACGCCACCAACGGCCGCAAAGGGAATGGCGGTATAAATCAGCAATGACTGTTTAAATGACTTAAGACTTATGAAAAGGATGATGAAGATTAAGGCGAGTGCAACCGGAATCACGATGCCAAGCCTTTTAGTTGCCCGCTGAAGGTTTTCAAATTGCCCGCCGTAGGTAATGTAATAGCCGGGAGGTAATTTAATTTTCCTGTCAAGTTTCAATTTTATTTCGTTTACCAATGATTGTATATCCCTGTTCCGCACGTTTACACCAATCACTATTCTCCTGTGAGTGTCATCTCTTGATATTTGGTTAGGGCCATTTTCAAAAGAAATATCGGCCATTTCCTTTAAAGGTACCTTGCTGCCGTTTGGCAGAGGTACATATAAATTCTTAAGGGATTCAACGTTTCCCCTGGCAGATTTTTTAAGGCGCAAAACGATGTCGAACCGCTTTTCTCCTTCATAAAACCGGCCGGCAGTACTCCCGGCATAAGCCGTACTGATAAGTTTGTTTATATCATTGACAGATAAACCATATTGAGCTAAACGGTTTCTTTTAAAATGAACAACCAACTGGGGCAAGCCCAATAGTTGTTCCGCCCTTACATCACCTGCCCCGTCAATATCCCTGACAATGTCTGCTACCCGGTTTCCAAAGCGTTGTAAAGTATCAAGGTCATCTCCGAATATTTTAATGGCCAAACCAGATTTACTGCCGGATAACAGTTCATTAAAACGCATTTCGATCGGTTGTGAAAACTCCATCGAGATACCCGGCAATACGGATAGAGCATCTTTCATCTCATCGGCCAGTTCTTCATACGATTTATCTGTTTTCCAATCTTCCATGGGTTTCAATGCGATGACAAAAAATCCACCTTCAACAGGATCCGGATCGGTCGGCACCTCGGCAGCTCCAATCCTTGAAACAACCTGTTCAACTTCCGGAAATTTTGCAAGCAGGATTCTCTCCATTTTTTCTGAATTTTTAACTGTTTCGGTTACCGACGTTCCCGGGGCCATGTGGAATTCGACGGCAAAATCACCTTCTTCCAGCCTGGGAATAAATTCACCGCCCATTTGCAGAAACGCAATAATTGAAGAACCCAGCAGAATCACGGCAACGGAAATTACAACCCATTTCTTCCGAAGTGCATAGCGGATAACTGGGGCATACGTTTTATTAAGCCAATCCATTAACTTTTCTCCAAAAGGCTTTTTCTCCTTCTCCTTTTCATGTAAAATAGCTGATGCCATCATAGGGACATAAGTGATACATAAAAGCATCGCTCCCAACAGGGCAAAGGCAAAGGTCAGAGCCATCGGTTTAAACATCTTGCCTTCCACACCCTGTAATGATAATATGGGTAAAAAGACAATCAGAATTATAATTTGGCCGAAAATGGCTGCATTCATCATTTTGGAAGATGATTCTTTGGCAATCCGGTCTATCTCGTCTTGTTTAGCGTTACCGGTCAGAGCCTGTAATTTTTTATTGTTCCTGACCAATTGAACGGCCATAAATTCAACGATAATTACAGCCCCGTCCACAATGATACCAAAGTCCATTGCCCCGAGGCTCATAAGGTTTGCCGATACCCCGAGGGATTTCATCATGCCCAATGCAAACAGCATCGACAATGGTATTACCGAAGCGACTATAAAGCCTGAACGGATATTTCCCAATAAAAAGACTAAGACAAAAATCACGATAAGCCCGCCTAAAATAAGGTTTTCTTCCACGGTACCGGTTGTCTTTTTAATCAGCTTTGTCCGGTCAAGAAAAGGTTTTAATGCCAACCCCTCCGGTAATGTTTTTTGAATTTCGGCGACACGTTGTTTCACCCGTTCGATAACCTGTGTTGAATTTGCCCCTTTGAGCATCATAACGACGCCAATAACAGTTTCCCCCCTGCCGTTTTCGGTAGCTGCCCCCAGGCGTGGGGCATGGCCAAAACCAACGTCTGCAATATCTCCTATTGTAATGGGGATACCTTTTCTGTTTGCTACCACAATCTGACGGATATCATTCAATGAACCGAGAAACCCTTTACTGCGGATATAATACATTTCGGGGCCATGTTCGATATAACTGCCGCCTGTATTTTGGTTGTTGTTTTCAAGCGCTGTAAAAATATCGGAAAGAGTAATGTTATAACTGTTTAATTTATTGGGATCAACAGCAATCTCGTACTGTTTGAGGTACCCGCCAGCCGTGTTTATTTCCACAACCCCTTCAATTCCTGAAAGCTGCCTCGAAACAAGCCATTCCTGAACGGTACGTAAATCAGTGGGCGTATATCTGGACTCATAGCCTGGTTTTACTTCAAGGGTATATTGATAAATTTCGCCCAATCCTGTTGAGATAGGGGCCATCTCCGGCGTTCCCAGGTCTCCGGTGTTTTCCTTTGCTTTGGTTAATTTTTCGGCAACCAGTTGTCGCGGCAGATAAGTTCCCATGTTTTCCTTGAAAACAACTGTTACAACTGATAAACCGAATCGGGATATTGAACGGATTTCCTGCACGCCCGGCAGGTTGTTCATGGCCAGTTCTACCGGATATGTTATTAATTGTTCTACTTCCAGGGCTGCCAGGTTTTCAGAAGTTGTAATGATCTGGACCTGGTTATTGGTAATATCCGGCACTGCATTAATGGGTATTGTTCCCAGGGAATATATGCCCCAGCCAATCAGGATTATTGTAAACAACCCGATAATCAGCTTATTCTTTATCGAGAATGATATGATGTGATTTAACATTTTCCATTTTGTTTAATAGTTTGTTTCCGGTTGGAGAATTGCCATCCGGAGTAATATCCATCAACTGATAAAAATCTGTTGTTGTGAAAAATGCTAAATAAGAAAAGTACAATTCTTTAGATAGAGTCCAGATGAATTGTCAATTAGAATAAAAAACGGAATCAGTAAAAAGAAAAATACCCTGAAAACAAGGGCGACAACACAAATATCCCAAAATAAAACTGAATTCGGGAAAGTCAAGTCAACAGACTGATTTGCTGAGGGAACATCGTTATTATTTTGAGTGACTACATAGGCGTCGTATTCGTCATTCCAGGTTTGATGAACACCCCCGGGTAAATTTATTTCCAGAAAGGCAACGCAGTATGCAAAGCCAACTATTGGGAATAATATTTTAATCCAGTTTTTCATCCGTTTTTTTGACGTCCGTTTCTGAACGGTAAAAATAAAAAAATATCTTAGGCACTATTCGCTTTTTCCGATAATCTTCGGTCATCTTAAATTCCAGTTAACCTTCCGGTCAAACAACCTTGCGGAATTAAGGATAAAGGTAATTTCGTCCTTTTCAATCGTACTTACCATTCCTTTCCCGGGAAAATACCGGATATCGGAATAGGCGGGCGGGCAAATACCACCGAAGTACAAGCTTTTGATGAGTATAGCAATAAGTGCGGCCCTGGGTTCGGAACGTTGGATAAATCAATATACCAAGGGGGCAATAAGAAAAGGAATTAGCAAAGAAGAGATCGTAGAGACTTTGCTTTTAGCCCGTTTTGTCAAAGGGACGACAGTGATGAGTGCATCAACGGAGGCCATGCGTTTGGTGTAAGAAAAATAACCTTTAAAAAACCACTTAGGGTCACGTTTAAATATTCAAATGAGACGTTCGGAAAAGTACCCTGTAAAACATTATTTGGTAAATTAGTCCTGAATTTTGCTGAAAATACAACTTAAAAAAGTAGAAAATGAAAAAGAACATGGGTACCATTGACAAGGTGATCAGGGTCCTGGCTGCTGTCATCATTGCCATTCTTTATTTAACCAATGTATTAACCGGCACCTTAGGAATTGTGTTGTTGATTGTTGCCGTAATACTTGTGCTTACAAGCCTGGTCGCATTCTGTCCGCTGTACCTCCCCTTCGGGATTAATACCGATAAGAAAAAGTAAGCACGGGGATTATTTGTTTTTTTACATTTCTTTATACATTTATCATGGTTGAGTGGAATTTTCTGTTTCCAATCCGGCCATGTGTTATTTTATTGTTGTACCATTGCAAAAATTAGTACCTGATGGAAATCCAACTATTAGT
>JAMDDG010000046.1 GCA_023488865.1 Bacteroidota bacterium
ATCTCTTCTGCCGAAAGTTTGTTTCTAAACCAATAGTGGTAAAAAAGGTTGATCAGCTTTTGGTAATGTTTCTCTTCTTCCGATTCGTTTTTTTTGTCGAAAGTGGGCGTTTCAATCAGCGACTTAAGCTCATTTTCCAGATGAAATGATTCCAATTGGGAGAAATAGGCTGAAATATTCTCGATAGATAGCCGGATAAATCCACGTTTTTTCTGATACTCCAGCGAAGCCGAAAATTTCATCTTCAGACTATCGGCACAAAGATCAGCCAGTTCAAAGGTCGACAGCATAATATGCTGGTAGATTCTCTGACGTTCCGGGTCGGTAATCCCTTCTACCGTATATTTCAGCATAAACCGGTAGTTCTGCTCCAGATCAAGCTGCTGGTCGCTGAATTCTCCCAAACCGTTCGCCGTGATCATCTTTTCGAGCTGGTCGAATGCGGGTTTCAGCTTCCTTTCCGAAAGTAGCCGACAAATTGTACGGTGACTATTTTTTATTTCTATTTCGTTCATCCCTATGATATTCTCCCTTTTTTCTTAAAAATACCGTGCCGCATATCTTCTGTTTCGCCTGCTGTTCTGGAATTCATAGTTGATAGTGAATTCGTGCGTTCCGGAGTTAACCATATTTTCGTGAAAAGTAGTCAAATCAAAAGAATATCCAAATCGCAATTGAGGGTTAACAATAAACTGGAAAGATAAAGCATAAGAGTTCTTCAACCGGTAGGTAATTCCAAACCAAACCCTTTCATAGAGCAAAATATTCGCAGCCATATCTGTGTATGAAGGGGTCTGCTCGCTCCAACGGAACAGAAAAGTTGGTTTTATTTTCACTTTGTCTGAAAGAGGAAAGACATATCCTCCCATGGCATACATGTGCAGAACCTCCCTGTAAACTTTTTTATCGGAATCATCCACTATGTTGTTTTTAAACAATTTTGGAATAGAAAAGCCCAGAAAAAAAATATCACTGTGCCAGAGAGCACCGAATCCAACATTGGGCAGCATCTTAAAATCCACATTCTGGGCAAAAGAGGGGTCAATCTGATCGTTAAGCTCCAAATCCCGGAACCGTGCATGATAGGTATTGAACCCTGCTTTGATCCCCAATGCCAGAAACTGTCTTGGTCTCAGGACTAACCGATAGGCATAATCGACATATACCCCGTTTTGCAATATAGGGCCCCACTTATCGTTTACGATGGAAAGGCCCAATCCGACATTGAATGATTTCATGGGGAAATGGATGGTAAACGTGTTGGAGTTGGGCGCTCCTTCCCATCCGACCCATTGCGCCCTCGACAACGCGGATATCGACAGGACACCGGAAATCCCGGCATAGGCCGGCTGAATCGACAACAAATTGTTTAAGTACTGGGTATAGACCGGATCTTGCTGTGATTTAACCTGTTTTGGGCATACGGCAAGCAAAATCAGGAATGCAGTAGTCAGGCTAAAATGCCAATGTGAATGAATTATCTTCATATTTAAAAGGTTAAGGGAGTCCTTTTTATTTCAGGATGAAACGAGCAACCGAAGTTTTGAATAAACCCACAGGAAATAAAAATAAGCGAGTTCCATCCGACCATAATCAAGCAAATTATTTCAGGATGAATATACAAAATTCCCTTAAGAAGAAAGAACGAAACAACCACGATCTATAATATCTGTTATCTTCGTAAAAATTTTATTGCAGAAGTTATGTTTTCAGGAATAATTGAAGGGATGGGTACGGTTGTATCTATCGTAAAAGATCAGGAAAATGTTCACCTGACCCTGAATTGTGATTTTACACCGGAGCTGAAGGTCGACCAAAGTTTGTCGCACAACGGTGTTTGCCTGACAGTTGTCAGGAAAGAGGGGGGCAACTATACAGTTACGGCTATCAAGGAGACTTTGCTGAAGTCCAATCTGGGGTTGTTAAAAGCTGGGGATAAGGTCAACCTGGAAAGAAGTATGAAGATGGATGGCCGTCTGGATGGCCATATCGTACAGGGTCATGTAGATCAGACTGCTGTTTGTGCAGAGGTCCTCGAAGCAGACGGAAGCTGGTACTATACTTTTAAATATGATTTTGATCCTGAAAAAGCACGTCGTGGGTACATGACCGTCGAGAAAGGTTCAGTTACCGTGAATGGGGTAAGTCTCACGGTAGTGAATTCGAAAAAAGACTCTTTTCAGGTAGCCATCATACCGTATACTTTCGAACACACTAATTTTCACGCTATTCGCAAGGGTAGCGTGATCAATCTTGAGTTTGACATTATCGGCAAGTACCTGAGCAGATTGGCTGAGTACAAGTGAGGAACTGGAAAGAATACCGTGAAACCGGCAAAAAATTTCCCAATAAATTGGCAACCGTCCAGGATATGGTCGACCACATCGATCATATTGTGAAAGTGATAAGAATCGATCACGTGGGTATCGGAACCGATTTTGACGGCGGTGGTGATTTGTCGGGTTGCAGGGACGTGAGCCAGATGGGGAATGTTACCCTCGAACTGGTCAAAAGAGGATATTCAGATGAGGATATTAAAAAGATCTGGGGTGGTAATTTTATGCGGGTTTTCAGGGAAGTCCAGAAATCAGCAAGTTTGTAACTACCGCTTGTCCACCATTAGCCAGTAACCGGTTTCGGGTTCGGCTTCCTGAAGCTTAAACAGTGTCTGCTCTGCCTCTTCTTTCGTTTGGTAACTATTTACAGAGACCCGGTAAAAATTTTTACCCAAATTAGCAACCTGGGCATGATAGCCCTGTTTAATCAATTTCTCAGCTAACTTATCTGCATTTTCCCTGATTTTGAAACAACCCCCGATCACGTGGAACTTTCCCTCCGAAGGCTCCACGGCAAAAGTCGGATCGATCGCTTTCCCGGATTGAGCTGTGGGTGCAACCGGGGCATGATCGGCTGTTAAAACAGGTTCAGGCTGTTTCATTTCATCTTTAACAGCTTGATTATTCGTTTTTTCTTCGACTTTGTTTGCCGCCGGAGTAGTTTCAGTTACCGGATTGGTATTTGGAACATTGGTATCCGGGTTTTTGGCTGTCGGGATTTCTGTCAATGAAATTGAGGCAGCATTTGAAGTTTGTAGCTGATTCGCAGGATCGTGGTTTATGCCTTTTGGAATAAAATACAAAACTGCAAGGATGGGTAATGCAAGTAACAGATATTTAACTGCAGGCCGACGTCGAACCTGAGGTTCCGGAGCTTTGTCCCTGAAAACAGGCTTGGGAGGCTGGTTGTATTTATTCACCAATTGAGGAAAGTGAAAAGATTCGAGCCCAAAAGCATCTGTCCTGGTATGTTTATTCGTTCCGGCATCAAACAGAAGATGCTCGTTTTGATCAAAATAAAGTGTGCCAAGCTGATCGAACTCAACCTTTTCGCCGTTTTCCAGTTTGAACATACACTCAGTCACAAACTCGGAAACGATTTTTCTGGCCTCAAGATACTTAACATCTTCTTGTTCACAAATGTAGTTAACTAATAATCCGTCGTTTTTCTTCAGCTTGCTGCTAAAAATGATCTCTTTTGACGGAGGGGAAAATTTATTCACCTGCGGATCGTACTCAGAAGGACGATAATTCGAGATGAAACCCCCGAGATCAGGAATGATCACGCAATCGTTCGTTTTCAGCAATTCTGCGAGATGTAATGAAAGGTCCATAAATGATTATTTGGCTCCCAAATATAAGAATAAATCTTAGATTTAGTACTTTTGGATTTTGCTAAGCGAACCTAAGTATTTTTGGGGCTTAGTGGCAAATTTTTCTGGCCATAATTCCGCATTTGCGGGATAAAGGAGCTAATAAACAGATTTCAGAATGTAAAACAGGCATTAATAAAACTAACAAATGAAGGGAAAGATATTGGTTACGGGAGGAACCGGATACATTGGTTCACATACCGTTGTTGAATTGCAAAATGTTGGTTTTGAGGTGGTCATTATTGATGATCTCAGCAATTCTACTGCCGGCGTAGTCGACCAAATTGCACAAATAACAGGGATACGTCCGGAATTCCATCCGTTTAATTTGCAAAACCTTGATCTCCTGGATGCTTTTTTTGAACAGACTAAAGGGATCGGTGCGGTTATTCATTTTGCTGCCTTCAAAGCAGTTGGTGAATCTGTAAAGAAACCTTTGAGCTATTACCGCAACAATATTCTATCGCTGGTAAACCTGTTCGAATGTATGGACAAACACCGGGTAAATAACCTTGTATTTTCCTCTTCGTGTACCGTCTACGGCCAGCCCGCCCAACTCCCGGTTACGGAACAAACTCCCCGGAAGGAAGCTGAATCGCCCTATGGCAATACAAAAATTGTTTGCGAAGACATCATCCGGGATTATACGAAAGCAAATCCCCGGATTCAATCCATTGCGTTACGTTATTTCAACCCGATTGGGGCGCATCCTTCCGCATTAATTGGCGAACTTCCCAACGGGATCCCCAACAACCTGGTGCCGTTTGTAACCCAGACAGCTGCCGGGTTACGGGAGCAACTCCAGGTGTTCGGAAATGATTACGATACCCCGGATGGCAGCTGTATCCGCGATTACATCAACGTGGTTGATCTGGCCAAAGCCCATGTGGTCGCTATCGGGCGCCTCATGGATAAAAAAAATGAATCCGCTTTCGAATTTTTCAATGTAGGTACCGGTAAGGGAGTCTCCGTGCTGGAATTGCTGAACGCGTTCGAAAAAGCAACCGGACAAAAGGTGAACTACCGGATTGCCGGACGGAGGGCAGGCGACATTGAAAAAATTTATGCTGATACGACCAAGGCCAACCAGGTTCTGGGATGGCATTCAGCCGCTTCGCTGGAAGAGACCCTTCTCTCTGCCTGGAACTGGGAAAAGAAGATCAGGAAAATGGATTGAGCGAGGAAGGAAACGGTAACGGGGAATATGAAAATTGGGAAATGTGAAAATGATTTCGGAGGTTCAAAACGAATAGAATATTGAGTGCCAATATATTTAATATGAATTATATAACAAATTTATCCTAACAAAAACCATGAAGAAAACAATTTTGATCACCGGAGGTGCCGGGTTTATTGGTTCACACGTTGTACGGCGATTCGTGAAAAAATATCCTGATTATCAAATTCTTAACTTAGACGCACTCACTTATGCCGGGAATCTCGAAAACCTGAAGGACGTTGATACTTTGCCCAACTATACATTTGTGAAGGGCGACATCACGGACGGCGAATTGGTGAACAAACTATTTGAAAACTATCCAATTGAAGGGGTAATTCACCTGGCGGCAGAATCTCATGTCGACCGCTCCATTACCGATCCCGCGGCCTTTATCCGCACCAATATCTTCGGAACATTTAACCTGGTTCATGCGGCCAAGGAGCACTGGAAAGGTAACATGGACGGAAAACGGTTTTACCATATCTCGACTGATGAGGTGTACGGTTCCCTTGGTGAGACCGGACTTTTTACGGAAGAAACCGCTTATGATCCCAAGAGTCCCTATTCGGCTTCCAAGGCGAGCTCGGATCACTTAGTCAGGGCTTATTTCAACACTTTTCACTTGCCGGTACTGATCTCCAACTGCTCCAACAACTACGGTCCCAATCAGTTTCCCGAGAAACTGATACCGCTTTGTATTCATAACCTTCAACACATGAAACCCATTCCGGTTTACGGGAAGGGTGAAAATATACGCGACTGGTTGTACGTTGAAGACCATGCTTCAGCCATTGACCTAATTTTCCATCAGGGTGTGATTGGCGAAACCTATAATATAGGCGGGAACAACGAGTGGACCAATATTGGCCTGATCAGGGCTTTGTGTGAGGTAGTGGATAAAAAATTAGGCAGGGCGCCCGGGACTTCCCAACAACTGATTACTTTCGTCAAAGACCGTGCCGGCCACGATCTGAGGTATGCCATCGACTCCACCAAGATTCAAAGGGAATTGGGCTGGAAACCCTCCCTGCAGTTTGAGGAAGGGCTCGGCAAGACTGTTGATTGGTATCTCCAAAACACCGATTGGCTCGAAAACGTCTCTTCAGGCGCTTACGAAAAATATTACGAAAAGCAGTATCACCAAAGGTAGCGCTATTTTCTGGAAGCGGTGACTTCTACCGGACCATCAGGTGTCTCAGCCTTACCTTCGAGTTTTTGGTTAACCAACTTGAATTTAACGGTGACCGGGGTGGACTCAAGGTTGATGGTAACGGAAATCACCTCCTCTTTGATGGTGATACTGGAGAAATCCATTTTCTGCTCTCCGATAACCAGTTCCCCTTTCAGCGAATCACCAGCTTGGGTAAAATTGATCAGCCCAGAGGTATAATTGGGCGGTGCCGCCGGGGCGGAATATTGCCATTTCCCGATCAGTTTCTTCTGATCAAAAGTCTCTGCCTGCAATTGTACCCAGACAGTAAACAATAAGAGAAAAGCAATAGTTATTCCTTTGATTCTCATTCTGTTATAATTTAATTTATGTTTTCAGTCCAATTAACACGATTCCATTCAACCCTCCGTCATTCTCCGTTTCTCGTTTCACCGTTTTATTTCTTCTCGTTTACCTCGGCTTAGAGCAGATTAACGAACCCCATCAGCCTGTCAACGGTGTCATGAACCTGCGTGGCATCTTCGAAGCCGATCGTCATGGCATGCAGTTTCCGGCTTTTGACCACAAAATCCAAAGAGGCGATTCTTTCTTCCTCTTTGACCAATCCGCCGCCGCCAAAAATCTTCATCCCAAGCACTCCTTTCCCTTTGGAAGCGGCAATATCCAAAAGGGCCATAATTTTGTCCGGGGTGGCATCCATTCGTACTTCCCTGTTGTTGAAGCGGGCGAGTACAATGTCAGGCCATTCGTGCGAAACGCCACTTTGCAGGGCGCCAAAATCGTGTGCGGAAAATCCTACTTTTTTAATCAATCCTTTTGATTTGGCCTCGCTTAACCCATCCATGAACCGCTTTTTGTCCTCGGTCCAGTTGGCTTTTGTCATGCAATGCAGCATCACGATGTCCAAGTAATCAGTATCCAGTTCCTTCCGGATTCGTTCAATCGTTTGATCAACCGGTTGGAGCGGATGCCAATCTAAATTTTCGGTCCAGATTTTGGTCATGACTGTAAGCTCTTCCCTTGGAAGGAGTTTAAGCGCCTCTTTCACAAAAGGATGTGAGCCATATGTGTCGGCGGTATCCAGGAACCGGATGCCCCGGTCGTAACCGGCATGGACGATTTGTTTGAATTTTTCGAGACCAATCCTAGTCTGGTTCGACTGGTGGTTCCAGCCGTTGGTCCCCATCCCCATGGCCAAGCGGGAAACTTTCAATCCGGTTTTACCAAGATCAACCATATCAACTTTAACCGGAACTTGTGTTTCGGCCATCAGGTAGGAAAGGCTTCCGGAAGCGATTAATGCGCCGGAGAGGCCGGTCCTGATGAAATGACGACGTGTAAATTCAGCCATTGTGTTAGATTTTTCCCCTAAAGTAGCAAATTTATTTCAATCCAATGTGGGTGTAATCAACGTTTGTATTTGCATACCTTTCTGAAATCAGATCCAAAATTTCAAGTACTTCTTCAATTTCTACGGCGCGCAACAACCTGACACGAAGCTCTTTGAAATCAGTCAGGTTGGGGAAGTACCGGGCAAAATGACGTCTCATTTCGAGAACGGCCCTTCGGGGATCATCTTTCCAGGTTACTGACTGATTGAGTTGGTCCTTCACATTTTCAACAACAAATGGAACAAGGGGCGGGGGAGTAAGTTCTCCTGTATTCAGGTAGTGACGGACTTCGGCAAAGATCCAGGGACGACCGATCGAACCCCGGCCGATCATCAGTCCGTCGACGCCCGATTGATCCAGCAACTCTTTGGCCTTTTCGGGACCGGAAATATCGCCGTTTCCAATAATCGGAATTTTCATCCTGGGATTTTTCTTCACCTCGGCAATCAGGCTCCAGTCGGCCTGGCCGGTATAGAGCTGGCTGCGGGTCCGTCCGTGGATGGCCAACGCCTGGATTCCCACATCCTGAAGCCTTTCGGCCACTTCGACGATAGGCATGTCGTCGTGGTCCCAGCCGAGCCGGGTTTTGGCCGTAACCGGAAGTTGGACCGCCTTCACCACCTCTTCGGCCATTTTCACCAGTTTGGGAATATCGCGTAACAGTCCGGCGCCGGCGCCTTTCCCGGCTATTTTCTTCATCGGGCATCCAAAGTTGAGGTCGATGAAATCGGGTTTCGAAAGCTCCGCCACTTTGGCAGCTTCTACCATTGAGTCGATATTCGAACCATAAATCTGGATGGCCAGCGGCCGGTCGAAATCAAAAATCGTCATCTTTCTTTTGGTCCGCTCCACATCCCGGATCAACGCCTCTGAAGCAATAAACTCGGTGTACATCACATCTGCCCCGTATTTTTTGCAGAGGTAACGAAACGATTTATAGGTCACATCCTCCATGGGAGCCAGAAACAACGGGAGATTTCCCAAATCAAGATTTCCGATCTTCATTCAAATAATTTTTTTGTCCATGTTTCACGCAAAGGGCGCAAAGTTTACGCGTAGAACGCAAAGAGGTTTCTTCCGTTTCAATACTTTGCCGTCCCGGCGATTCCTTTGCGCTCTTTGCGTGAAGTTGTTTGACAGATCCTAACGGGATTATTCAACTCCCGGCAAAGATAGCCATTTGGATCGAAAGCTTCTTTTGCATCCTGTTAAGGGAAAATGGGTTTCTCTGTTCCGGACGGATTATTTCGAATAATAAGAATTGAATTGGCAATTAAAAAAAGCGTTCTGTATCTTTGTTTTAGAATTGAGACAATGCAATCATACAGATAGTGCCCAACAAAATATAGATTCTCATGAAATTTCTCCGCGATGCAACCCCGATCACCCAGCTCCTGTTTAGCCTTATTTTCATATTGACAGGAGGAATTCTCGTTTCTCTGCTTGGGTTTTTAGGCTGTTGGCTGTTTTTGGGAATCGGTTTTGAGGAGCTTTCGGCCATGTTGGCCAATTTCAACGAGCCCGACAACCTGGCCCTTTTAAAGGTTTTTCAGGTGCTGCAAACGATCGGGATGTTTATTTTACCTCCGCTCGCGCTCGCTTTTTTTATGGCTGAACGACCCTTTCACTTTCTACAGCTTCATCGTAAACCTACCTGGATAATGTTCGGTGTCGTCTGTGCGATAATTTTGGTAAGTGGTCCGGTGATCGAATGGTTTTCTATTGTAAACCAGCATCTTACACTTCCTTCGTGGCTGAATCAGGTGGAACTTTGGATGCGAAATTCGGAAGAACAGGCCGATGCAATGACCAAGGCATTTCTGACTACCAAAAGTATCGGAGGGTTGGTAGAGAACCTTTTTATGGTAGCGGTACTTCCTGCTATTGGCGAGGAGTTACTCTTCAGGGGAGTGTTGCAAAAGTTGATCCAAAAAATGACCGGAAGCAGTCATTGGGCGATCTGGATCACTGCCATAATTTTCAGCGCGCTCCATCTCCAGTTTTTCGGCTTTCTGCCCCGTCTGCTGCTCGGCGCCCTGTTTGGCTATCTGCTCGAATGGACCGGCACCCTCTGGTTGCCTATAATTGCCCATTTTATCAACAATGCATCCGGGGTAATAATGTTTTTTATAACCGGAGAAGGCCTTGAACCGGACAAGCCGGATGCCCCGATTTTCAACAACAGCGTCTTTTTTGGGGCCATTGTTTGCGGGGCGATGGTCTGGCTGCTGATGAGGTACCTTTATTCGAAGAGGATTGGGAAACAGGCAGTACCTGAATTAAACTGCTAAATATTGATTTCGTCAAATCTTGCCTTTCCCGTAAAACCCTTTTACAATTTCTCCCAAAACCCAATTGGTCCGTGCAGCGGAAGAGCCGGAACTCACACATTTCCCTTTACCGCGCAACTCGTTCACAACTTGTTGGATTAATAAATGCGAAATATTTTCAGGGTACTGGTCCTTTAACCCAGATGCTTTGTGCAGGCGAATGTTCACGGTCAGTGGCTGGCCAATGGCTCCATCGGCTATCAGTTCTTTCACTTTTAGAAAAGCGGGCAAAAAAGGAAATTAAAAATTATTTCTTCCCGATTACAGACAGACACTGCTAAGTTTGATTTATGTGTTTATTTCGCAACATTGCTGTTATTTATTATCTTTAAGATCAATATCTTGATTTTCATCTAAAGTAGAATAGCCCGTGACCTCCAACAACAGAATATACAGTCTTGATTTAAAGCACAATGGTGTCCCAGCCAATTTTGTGATTAAGACCATGGAAGAAATTGACAGACAATTGGGGGGGATAGCTGATACGCCTCACCGGCACAATTATTACACGGTAATTTGGCCGGTCAATGCAACCGGAAAACACATCATTGATTTTAAGGAATACCCGATTCTGCCCCACCAGATTTTTTTTGTAAGCCCGGGACAGGTCCATCAGATCATCACCGATCCGAATCCCACCGGATATGTTATTCTTTTCACGCCCGAGTTTCTCGATAAAAACAGTATTCGCAACGATTTTATTTCAAATCTGAGGTTATTCCGGAAAAGCGATGAAACACCTCCGCTTCCGCTTAACAAACATTTGGTCGGTAAGCTTAAACCATTTGCAGACCAGATGCTTTTGGCATTTGGCGCCCCAAAAGAGTTGTCTCTTGAAACCATCGGCGCCTATTTAAAGCTTTTTCTGATTGAATGCAACGGGAACTGTTCGTCTTCACCCGAAACGAATACCCAAAACATGGAAGTAGGAAAAATGCTGGTTAAAAGTTTCAAAGGGATTATTGAAGCACATTTTACGAAATGGCATCAGGTAAAAGATTATGCCGATGCGTTGAATGTTACGCCCAATTATCTTAACGAGGTAATAAAGTCTGCCCTGCATATTTCGGCCAAGGATTTTATTCAGGACAGGCTTATCCTTGAGGCCAAAAGGATAGCGATTTTTACGGAGAAAAGCAGCAAAGAAATTGGGTTCGAACTTGGATTTGAAGATCCATCCCATTTTAGTAAGTTTTTTAAGTCCAACACAGGCCAATCGCTCCAATCTTTTAAAGAGAATATTGCCCAACCGGTCGTTTAAGCTAAATGTCCCTGATTTATACCATTGATCCCGTAATTTTTCCATTTCCAGGTCCTGTTCCGCGCCCTACCTTTGCGTCATTACAAACAATTAAAAATGACAGCAATGAAAACTTTAACAAAAACGAAATGGGGCATTGACCCTGCACACAGTGAAATCGCCTTCAAGGTTAAACATTTAATGATTACCAATGTAAAGGGGGTATTCAAGGAATTTGATGCAAGTATTTATACAACGAATGAAGATTTTATGACCTCTGAAATCGATTTCTGGATGAATCCGGCTTCGGTTGATACCGGTGTCGCTGATCGCGACGCACATTTGAAGAGTGCAGATTTCTTCGATGTTGAAAATTTCAAACAGATACACTTCATTGGAAACTCGTACGAAAAAGTGGATGAAGATGGAAGTTATGAATTATATGGCGATCTCACCATTAAAGATGTTACCAGGCAAATAAAACTCGATGTTGAATTTGGCGGAGTGATGAAAGATCCCTGGGGGAACGAAAAAGCCGGTTTCTCGATCAATGGAAAGTTAAACCGAAAAGATTTTGGCCTGAACTGGAATGCGGCACTGGAAGCGGGTGGCGTTCTTGTCAGCGATGAGGTTAGAATAAGCTGTGAAGTGCAACTTATCAAACAGTCTTAATTAGAATTCAGAATTTGAGACCATGTCAAACACAATTCTTCACAAAGCTGAAACCCGTGGTGATGCCAACCACGGGTGGCTGCATAGCAGGCATACATTTAGTTTTGCCAACTATCACGATCCTGAACGTGTTCATTTTGGCGCCTTGCGTGTGCTAAATGACGATACCGTTGAGGCCGGGATGGGCTTTGGTATGCATCCGCATGACAATATGGAGATCATTTCCATCCCACTGGAAGGTGATTTAGAGCATAAAGACAGTATGGGAAATGTATCTCTAATCAAACATGGCGATGTACAGGTAATGAGTGCCGGAACCGGGATTTATCATAGTGAGTACAACAAAAACAAGGACCAACAGGTTAAGTTTCTTCAGATTTGGGTCTTCCCGAACCAGAAAAAAGTGAAACCCAGGTACGACCAGATTACCTTAAATCTTGCAGATCGCCACAATAAACTACAGCAGATTTTATCCCCCAACGCCGATGATGCCGGAGTCTGGATTTATCAGAACGCATGGTTCCATCTGGGAAATTTCGATAAGGGTGTTGCCTCTGAATACAATCTTAGGGCCAAAGGGAATGGGGTTTATGCCTTTATTTTGAGTGGAAGTGTTACCATTAACAACCAACCATTAAATTCCAGGGATGGATTTGGAATTTGGGATGTTGATGCTCTGTCAATAACTGCTGACTCTGATGCCGAAATTTTGTTGATGGAGGTTCCAATGAGCGTGTTACAAGAAAACCGGGAATAAAAAAATGTTCAAAGTGCATTCCGGTTTCCCAGGTCCATTCCCCCATTCTTACTACCTGAACATTTTTTTCATTAAAATCAAGCCCCCATTTAATATCCGGAAATGGTTCAGGATGCGAGGATTCGCCCGAGTACCACTGAA
>JAMDDG010000204.1 GCA_023488865.1 Bacteroidota bacterium
CATATGATCATGGGACAGACCGTTCTTCACATCTCCGGCGACTTTGTAAAAACTTTTGAAATTTCGATCCAGCTTGGGGCCATCATGGCCATTGTGCTACTTTATGCCCAAAGGTTTTTGCAGAGTTTTACCATTTATTTTAAGTTGGGCATTGCTTTTCTCCCTACCGGGATTGTCGGGCTCCTGGCCTATAAAACAATCAAGATGTATTTGTTCAATCCTTACGTGGTGGGGATAGCGCTCGTGATCGGAGGCATTATCCTGGTACTGATCGACAAAAAGGTGGTGGCCCGAGAGAGCAAGGTACTGGACCTCGATTCGATTTCTTACAAAAACTCCTTTCTGATCGGACTGATCCAGTGCATCTCCATGATTCCCGGTGTATCCAGGGCAGCCGCTACAATTATCGGCGGGGTTTTCAACGGACTGGACAAAAAACAAGCCACCGAATTCTCCTTTCTTTTGGCTGTACCAACGATGTTTGCGGCTACCGGCTACGATCTTATCAAAACGCCTATCAAATTTTCGTCGCACGAATATCTCCTGCTGGCCATTGGTCTGTTCATCGCTTTTGTTACAGCCTGGGTTGCCGTAAAAGTTTTCATCAAATTAGTTGAAAATTACGGTTTCCAATATTTCGGATATTACCGGATTGCCATCGGGCTGCTCTTCCTGTTTTTTATCCGGTTTTAAGATTTATCAGGGGTTAATCGGCTAAACTATCATAATTCATAATTTCGTGTCGTTTAGTAAAATGTTGATTAAATTGTCCCTTGTGCCCTTCGTGTGAACCTTTGAGCCCATTGTGGTGAAATTTTTAAGCTTAACCACAAAGGGAACGAAGGATAGCACAAAAGAACACAAAGTATTTTGTTGAAGATTTTAATTCGTAATTCGTAATTTTCTTAATTATAACCAAATGAAGATACTTTTTACCGCAAGTTTCATTTTGCTCTTTGCAGCAACTTTCGCACAAACAACACCGGATGTGCAAAAATTCCGGGCTCCTTCTGTTCCCCTGGTAACGCACGACCCCTATTTCAGCATCTGGTCACCGGGCAACAACCTGTACGACACCGAAACCGTCCACTGGACCGGGAAAAACCAGCCTTTGCATTCCATCCTGCGGGTCGACGGAACCGCCTACCGGGTGATGGGAAGTCAGCCATCCGAACTGGAGCCGCTCAAACAAACCGGCGTGAAGATCCTGCCGACACGGACGATCTACCATTTCCAGAATGCACAGATTGGCCTCGAACTGGTCTTTACCACGCCGGCGCTGGTCTCCAAATTAGATATCCTGTCGCGGCCGGTGACTTACATTGCCTGGAATGTCAGGGCATTAGACGGAAAAACACATGCCGTACAACTCTATTTTGATTGCGGCGCCGAAGTGGCCGTCAACACGCCCGACCAGACCGTTCAATGGAGTGTTCCTTCCATCAGCGGAATGAAAGCGCTCAAATTAGGCAGTTCGGAACAACCAATCTTAAAGAAAAAAGGCGATGATCTCCGGATCGACTGGGGTTATGCCTATCTGGCCATTCCCGAAAACCAGCAGCCCCAACTGCTTGTAGGGGAACGGAATAAATTGTTCGGAAGCTTTATCTCCAGCGGAACATTACAAGCCGACGGGGAATTGTCGCAACCACGCAAAGTCAGCGATGGAAGGATAACCATGGCCTCGGCCTGGAATATCGGTGAAGTTGGAAGCAAAAGCGTTTCATCCAAAGCCCTCCTGGCTTACGACGATATTTACAGCGTCCGCTATTTTGGATCCCAGCTGGCAGCTTACTGGAAAAAGAACGGCATGACCATCGAACAACTGCTTCCGCAGGCATTGAAAGATTTTCCAGCCCTGTCGGCCGAATGTGTGGCCTTCGACAACGAGTTGACCAACGATCTGAAAACTGCCGGAGGAATGAAATATGCGACCATGACTTCGCTGGTTTACCGCCAGTGCCTTGCTGCACACAAGCTGGTTGCCGACGCAAACGGTGCGCCCCTGATCTTCTCTAAAGAAAATTTCAGCAACGGCTGTATGGGTACCATCGATGTGATCTATCCTGCTTCACCTTTCTTTTTCCTTTTTAGTCCCGAACTGACCAAGGCCATGCTGGAACCGATCTTCGCCTATGCCAAATCGCCTCGCTGGAGATTCCCCTTCGCCCCGCACGACCTGGGCCAATATCCCTTTGCTACCGGACAAGTGTACGGTGGCGGTGAAAGGACGGAAGAAAATCAGATGCCGGTGGAAGAGACTGGTAACATGATCATCATGACCGCCGCATTAGCCAAAATGGAAGGGAATGCCAATTTCGCCAAAGAGAACTGGCCGGTACTCGAAAAATGGTGTGAGTACCTGCTAACCAAAGGATTTGATCCGGAGAACCAACTATGCACCGACGACTTCGCCGGTCACCTGGCCCACAACATCAACCTGTCGGCCAAAGCGATCGAAGCCCTTGGATGCTATTCGATGCTTTGCGACATGACCGGCAGAAAAGAAAAAGCCGCTGATATCCGCAAGAAGGCAGAGCAAATGGCCGGCGAATGGATCAAGCAGGCCGGCGAAGGCGACCACACCAAACTTGCCTACGACCGTCCGGGTACGTGGAGCCAGAAATACAACTTAGTTTGGGACAAACTATTGGGATTGAACCTCTTTCCAAACGAAGTGCTTCAAAAAGAGATCAAATATTACCAGACTAAGCAGGCTGAATTTGGCTTGCCACTCGACAACCGCCAGCGTTATTCCAAAAACGACTGGATCACTTGGACTGCCACCATGGCCGATACGAAAGAAGGCTTCGAATCCATCTTCAATCCGGTTTGGAAATTTGCCAACGAGACTCCGCAGCGGGTTCCGGTGTCCGACTGGTACATTGTTGACAATGCCTACAAGGTTGGTTTTCAGGCAAGATCGGTGGTTGGCGGTTTCTTTATCAAGATGCTTTCAGATAAAAATACCTGGAACAAATGGGTGAAAAAAGGCACCAATTATTCAGGTAACTGGGCGCCGTTGAATCTGACTGCGCCGGCTGGAGAGAAAAATTGAGTATTTTCAAAATATGTGTTAATCTGCACAGTTTTTGATTCAAGTAATGCTTCAGATTGCTTCCCACTTCGTTCCTTGTGGTACCAATGACGGATCATTTTTTTGGAGGTGAGTGTGGAGAGAAGGAGGCGGATCATCAGTTTTAGGTAATAGCAGAATCGCCGCCCGCCTCCTTCTCTCCACACTCACAAAATCAACAGCATACCGTCATTGCGAGTCGGAACGACGAAGCAATCTGCTGATATACAGGTAATTATAAATTAAATTCTTGCTCTTTTCTGATCGCTGATGTTATCGTCCCACAACGGTTTAATGACAGAAGATAAAAATCTGTCATTGGTAACGAAAGGAAGCAATTTCAAGAAAAAAATATAACTATTGTCAAAAGGAATTGTAAAATCCTTAACAAAACGTCATAAATTTGTAATTACCTGAACATCCCATGAAAAAGAAAATCTCACTGGTTTTTTTTGCCCTCGGCTGTTGGATGGGCAGTTGGGCCAATCCTGTCTCCAACCAGGGATTACCGGCCAATAAAATGGTGATGTGGCACACCGCCGCCGCTCAAAAATGGACCAATGCCTATCCGCTGGGAAACGGGCGGTTGGGGGCGCTTCTTTTCGGAGGTGTTGCCCGGGAGCAGATTGTGGTGAACGAGCAAAGCCTGTGGGCCGGTTCACAGATCGACAACAACAATCCCGAAGCGCTAAAGCAACTTCCTGAAATCAGACGGCTGCTCTTCGCAGACAAGAATGAAGAGGCTACTACGCTGGCTACCAAGTCGATGGTTGGCACGCCGCCCGGTATCCGTTCCTACCAGCCAGTAGGCACCGTGGATCTTGACTTCGATGCCGACACCAGCAAAATAACCGACTACCGCCGGCAACTCGAACTCAGCACCGGTATCGCAACCGTTAGTTATACCCAGTCGGGAAAATCCTATGTCAGGGAGTGTTTTGTCTCGGCGCCTGCCGATTTGATCGTATTCCGGATGTTTGGGAAAAAAGGGGCCAAAGTAAATACCCGCATCCGGCTTAGCCGTGAGAAAGATGCCAAAGTTACGGTTGTATCGCCTGACGAACTGGTTATGACCGGACAGATTATGGATCAATACAATCCCTCCTTGGGTGAAGGTGGCGCCCACATGAAATTTGGCGCTTTGCTGAAAGTACGGCACAACGGCGGAACAGTCACTGTCGAAAACAACCAACTGGTAGTGAAAGAGGCCAAAGAACTGGAGCTACTTATCACTGCTGCAACAGATTACAATTTGCATCAACTGAACTTCGACCGTACCATCGATCCGGGGCTGAAATGCCGGTCAATCCTGAAAAAGGCGGCATCGCTCTCCTATTCAACTTTAAAACAAAAGCATACCGAAGATTTCGGCAAAATTTTTAACCGGGTCGAATTCAATATCTCCGGTAGGATTAACGACCAAATCCCTACCGACCAACGGCTTCAGGCGGCCAAAGCCGGGGCTGTCGATCCATATCTGACCGAGCTCTATTTCCAGTTTGGACGCTACCTGCTTATCAGTAGTTCGCGGGCGCCCGGTTCGCTTCCGGCCAATCTGCAGGGACTCTGGAACCCGGTGCTGAACGCCCCCTGGAACTCCGACTTCCATACCAACATCAACCTGCAGATGAACTACTGGCCCTCCAACACCTGCAACCTGGACGAGTGTAACCAGCCGTTGACCGAATTCCTCAAGATGCTTACCGTACCCGGAAGCCGGACGGCCAAAGAGATGTACGGAACAGAAGGCTGGACGATGCACCACGTAACCGATCCCTTCGGCCGGACCGGATTGATGGACGCCGTTCAATACGGCATCTTCCCGATGGGAGGACCCTGGATCACTCTGCACCTCTGGCAGCGGTACCAGTATACCGGCGACCTCAACTACCTGAAACAGGATGCTTATCCGGTGATGAAAGGATCGGCTAAGTTTGTCCTTGGATTTTTGGTACCCGATCCGGAAGGACATCTGGTAACCTCGCCCTCCTACTCGCCGGAGAACTCCTTTTTGATGCCCGGGACCAAAAAGAGGACCTACCTCACCTACGCACCAACAATGGACACCCAGATTGCTGCCGAATTGTTCAAGGCCTGCATCCAGGCAGGGAAAATTTTGAACGACGATCCTGCGTTTATAGCCCATCTCGAACAAACATTAAAAAAACTCCCACCGGTTAAAATCAGCAAATACGGAACCATTCAGGAATGGATCAAAGATTACGATGAAGCAGAACCTGGCCACCGTCACATGTCACAACTTTTCGGCCTGCATCCGGGTACACAGATTACGCCGGCCACGCCTGAACTGTTCAAAGCTGCCCAAAAGACCATCGAACGCCGGCTGAGTTTCGGAGGCGGGCATACCGGATGGAGCCGCGCCTGGATCATTAATTTCTATGCCCGGCTTTTGAACGGCGACGAAGCCTTCAAACATATCCAGCTTCTCTTTGCCAAGTCGACGCTCGACAATTTGTGGGATAACCATCCGCCCTTCCAGATTGACGGCAACTTCGGCGCGACTGCCGGGATAGCCGAGATGCTGCTGCAAAGTCAGCCGGATCATATTGTGGTGCTTCCCGCGCTGCCAACAGCCTGGAAAGAGGGTCACATCAACGGGCTCAAAGCAATGGGAAATTTTGAAGTTTCGATTTCCTGGAAAGAAAATAAATTAAATAAACTGGTGGTCAAATCGAACAACGGAGGCTTTTGCCACCTGAGCTATGCCGGTCTGGTTGCGGAATATAATACAAAACCCGGCGAGACCATCGAATTGGATCAGAACCTGAAGAGAAAGAATCTGTGAACCTGTAACATGGGTTGAGAAGATCAATTTTAACAGTTGTTTTTATGAAACGAGCATGTTGCAGACAACACAAACACAAAGGGAACTAATTTTAACAAAATATAAACTCCATACGACAACTAAAAAATCAAATAATATACGTATGAAAAAATCCATGCTGATTTCAGTCTTTACGTTACTGACCCTCATTTACGCAAATGGTCAGACGCAAAGCAGCCAGCCATTGTTTCGGGATACCAATCTGTCAACAGACCAACGTGTTGAAGATTTAGTAGGCCGGCTAACGCTGGAAGAAAAAGTGACACAAATGATGGACAGATCGCCTGCGATCGAACGTTTGGGCATTCCTGCCTACAACTGGTGGAATGAAGCCCTGCACGGGGTTGCCAGGACAGGATTGGCTACGGTATTCCCACAAGCTATCGCTTTGGCTGCTACTTTTGACGAAACGGCCATGTTCGAAACCTTCACGGTAATCAGCGATGAGGCACGTGCAAAATATCACAATTATCAGAAAGACAAGGAGTTCGATCGCTACAAAGGCCTGACCTTCTGGACGCCCAATATCAATATCTTTCGTGACCCGCGCTGGGGAAGGGGAATGGAAACCTATGGGGAAGATCCGTTCCTGACGGCAAAAATAGGGGTGGCAGCGGTAAAAGGGCTGCAAGGCAATGATCCGAAATATTTTAAAAGTTTTGCCTGCGCCAAACATTTTGCTGTGCACAGCGGACCGGAATCAAGCCGTCATAGTTTCAATGCCGTGGTCAGCGACCGCGACTTATGGCAAACCTATCTTCCCGCTTTTGAAGCGCTGGTAAAAGAAGGCAATGTACAGCAAGTGATGTGCGCCTACAATAGTTTCGAAGGAAAGCCCTGTTGCGGAAGCGACCGGTTGCTGGTAGACATTCTCAGAAACAAGTGGGGCTACAAGGGAATTGTGGTCTCAGACTGCGGGGCCATTGATGATTTCTACAAAATAGACACAAGAACCCCACGTCATGATACTCACCCGGATGCACAAACGGCCTCCGCCGATGCCGTTCAAACCGGAACCGATGTAGAATGCGGCAGCAGTTATAAAAGCCTGGTAGATGCCGTGCACAAAGGTTTGATCAAGGAAAGCGAGCTCGATGTTTCGTTGCGCAGGTTATTCAGGGGCAGGTTTGAACTGGGGATGTTCGACCCGGATGAAATGGTCAGGTGGTCTAAAATTCCTTACAGTACGGTCGATTGTCAGGAACACAAAGACCAGGCCTTGAAAATGGCCAGGGAGAGCATGGTTTTGCTGAAAAACAAAAACAATACCCTGCCCCTAAGCAAAAAAATCAAAACGATAGCAGTGGTAGGCCCGAATGCCAACGATTCAACCATGTTATGGGCCAATTACAATGGATTTCCTTCCAAAACCATCACCATTCTGCAAGGCATAAAGAATAAATTGCCCAATGCAAGGATCATCTTCGAAAAGGGATGCAATCATACCGGGGAAATGAATCCTGACAGCCTCAAATTGACCGTTTCAAAAGTGAAAGATGCTGATATAATACTATTTGCAGGGGGAATCTCCCCGAAACTGGAAGGGGAAGAGATGAGGGTGGCCATCGAAGGTTTCAAGGGCGGCGACCGTACCAATATCGAGATTCCTACCATTCAGAAAGAGATGATTAAAGCGCTCAAGGCTACCGGCAAACCAGTGATTTATGTGCTTTGTACCGGAAGCGCACTGGCTCTAAACTGGGAGGAAGCAAATGTGGATGCAATATTAAATGCCTGGTATGGAGGGGAAGCTGCAGGTACCGCAGTCGCGGATATTTTATTCGGCGATTACAATCCGGCAGGAAAACTTCCTGTTACATTCTACAAAAGTATCAATCAACTTCCTGAATTTGAAGACTATTCAATGAAAGGGCGCACCTATCGCTACATGACCCAGGAACCTTTGTACCCTTTTGGCTATGGCCTCAGCTATACCAAATTTGCCTATCAATCAGCCAGTTTATCCAAATCAACAATTTGCAAAACGGAAAATGTAACCCTTACGGTTGCGGTAAAAAACAACGGCAAGCGCGATGGGGATGAAGTGGTGCAGGTTTATCTCCGTAATCCCAACGACCCCAACGGACCGCTGAAAGCCTTGAAAGGATTCAAAAGAGTATCCCTGAAAAAAGGTGAACTACAGAAAGTTAGCTTTGTACTTGCTCCCGAAACGTTCAATTCGTTCAACGACAATTCAAAGAATTTTGAAGTCCTTCCGGGGAAATATGAATTGCTTTACGGAGGTAGCTCGGCCGATAAATCGCTCAAAAAAGTGGATTTGGAAATACAATAATCATTTATTGTCTTTCGGATATGGTTTGTTGTCAAAACTCAACTTTGTAACACCTTCGTGATATCCTTTGAGCCCTTTGTGGTTAAGTTTTAAATCTCACCACAATGAACACAAAGTACCGCACAAAGGCCACAAAGGTAATATTCTTGAAGTATCAAACTAAGATTAAAGCATATGAAGTATCTCTTAGGAATTTTTGCCATTCTCTTTTTCGCCTATACTAGTAGCAGTCAGACTGATATCAAACCGAATAAAGTGGTTCCATCTCAAAAACAACTCGATTATCAGTCGATGGAAATGGTGGGATTTATTCATTTCAACATGAATACTTTCAGCGACAAAGAGTGGGGCTATGGAGATGAGTCGCCGGCACTGTTTGACCCCAAAAAACTGGATTGCGAACAATGGGTCAAAGCGGCCAAAGATGCGGGAATCAAAGAGCTGATCCTTACCGCCAAGCACCACGATGGGTTTTGCCTGTGGCCAAGCGCCTACACCGAACATTCCATCAAAAACAGTCCCTATAAAAACGGGAAAGGCGATATCGTGAAGGAATTTACCGATGCCTGCGCCAAATACGGAATGAAGGCCGGTTTGTACTTGTCGCCCTGGGACCGTAATCATGCGGGATACGGCACTCCTGCTTACCTCACCTATTACAAAAATCAACTCCGGGAGTTGCTGTCCAATTATGGTAAGATTTCCGAAGTATGGTTTGATGGGGCCAATGGTGGAGACGGATACTATGGCGGTGCAAAGGAAACAAGGAAAATTGACAAGAAATCCTACTATCCATGGAAAGAGATCCAGCAAATCGTCTACCAGCTTCAACCCGGTGCTTTGATTTTTTCCGATGCCGGACCCGACATCCACTGGATTGGAAACGAACGGGGCATTGCCGGGAAAACCTTCTGGAGCATGTTGGACAGGAACCGGGTAGCGGTTGGCGATGCCGATTCTGATTACCTGAATACCGGAGATTTCTACGGAAGTTCATGGGTAATAGGCCAGTGTGATGTCTCCATCAGACCGGGGTGGTTCTATCATGCTAAAGAGGATGAAAATTTCAAGACCCCTTCCCAGTTGGTCGATCTGTACTACAAGTCCGTTGGCCGGAACGCAGTGTTCCTTCTCAATATTCCCCCCAACAGGGACGGGCTTTTTGCGGATAAAGACGTGGCATCCATGAAGAAATTCAGGGAAATTATAGACAAAACGTTCCAAGACAATCTTGTGTCGAACGCGAAAGTTACGGCTACCTCAATTTTCTCCCATTCAGCAAAATTCAGTCCCGGGAACATCACAGACGGTGATTTAGACAGCTATTGGGCTGCAGCCGGCGACGAGCGGCAAGCTTCGCTGGAAATCGCCATCGACAGCGCCAAAAAATTCGATCGCATTCTCCTGCAGGAACCTGTCCGCCTCGGACAGAGAATCGCCTCTTTCGACATTCAAATCCTTCGTCCGCAAGGATGGCAGACCATCGCGAGCGGCACCAGCATTGGCTACAAAAGGCTTTTGAGGATTACGCCGATCTCCGGGAGCAAGGTCAGGATCAATATCAGGGATGCCAACAATACACCAGCCCTTTCGAATTTTGGGTTGTACAAAGCTGCAGGTGGAGATATTGTTAATTAATACCTTTGATAAAGAAAAGATAATTACTTTTAGGAAACTAAATCTGACCTGTGTCAGACCTGGACACCCCAAATTTCGATGGCTTGGACTGATGTCATTGGTTCTATAAACAATGTTGGCAATCATTCTAAGAAACATACACAAACAAAATCAACCATTCAAAACATAATGACCAAAGAACAAGAACGGGATGAATTACACCGCGCAATATGGCAGATAGCCAACGACTTACGCGGCAGCGTCGATGGCTGGGATTTTAAATCGTATGTGTTGGGCCTGTTGTTTTACCGGTTCATATCCGAAAACCTGACCTCTTATATCAACAAGGAAGAACAGCGCACCGGTAACGGCAATTTCGATTATACAAAAATCTCCGACAATGATGCCGAATTCGGAAGGGCCGACACGGTAAAAGAAAAAGGCTTTTATATTTTGCCTTCCGGATTATTTGAAAATGTGAAGCGAAACGCTAAAAACGACGCCAATCTCAATGAAACATTAAGCAATGTTTTTAAAAATATCGAAAACTCGGCCAAAGGCACCGATAGTGAAGATGATCTCAAAGGCTTATTTGACGACATTGATGTAAACAGCAACAAACTCGGCACTACGGTACAAAAACGGAACGAACTGTTGGTCAAAATTATAGAGGCAATCGGAGGTTTAAAATTGGGCGATTACCAGGATAATTCCAATGACACTTTCGGCGATGCCTACGAGTTTCTGATGACCATGTATGCCAGTAATGCCGGAAAATCCGGAGGCGAGTTTTTTACCCCGCAGGAGGTTTCCGAGTTGCTTGCCCAAATTACAGTGGTAGGCAAAAAGCAGGTAAATAAAGTGTACGACCCCGCTTGCGGATCAGGTTCGCTCCTCCTCAAATTTGCCAAAGTGCTTGGGAAAGAGAATGTACGACAGGGTTTTTACGGTCAGGAGACCAGTCTTACTATTTACAACCTTTGCCGTATCAACATGTTTTTGCACGACATTAATTACGAAAAATTCGATATTGCCCACGGCGATACCCTCCTGCAACCAAAACATTGGGACGACGAGCCTTTTGATTGCATTGTTTCCAATCCGCCCTATTCCATCAAATGGGATGGCGACAGCAACCCTTTGTTGATCAACGACCCCCGGTTTTCGCCTGCCGGTGTGCTGGCTCCAAAGTCGAAAGCCGACCTCGCCTTTACCATGCACATGCTAAGCTGGCTTTCTACCTCCGGCACGGCTGCGATAGTTGAGTTCCCCGGCGTACTTTACCGCGGCGGGGCCGAACAAAAAATACGTAAATACCTGATAGACAACAATTATATAGATACGGTCATTCAGTTACCCCCCGATTTATTCTTTGGTACCAGCATTGCCACCTGCATTATCGTCCTCAAAAAGAGCAAAAAAGACAATGCAACGCTTTTCATTGATGCATCTGCCGAGTTTGTACGTGGTGGCAATAAAAACAAGCTCACCGAAGCCAACAGGGAAAAAATCCTGAACGCCTTTGTGGGGAGAAAAGACGATGTTCACTTTGCAAAACTGGTACTCAACAGCGATATTGCCGAAAACGAATACAATATAGCCGTTAGTAGTTATGTAGAACAGGAAAACACTACCGAAGAGGTGGATATTCTAAAACTCAATGCCCATATAGCTGAGATTGTAATACGCCAAAACAAACTTCGCACGGCTATTGATGCAATTGTAGCAGACTTGGAAGGAGATACAATATGAAACGTGCCAGGAGAGATAACCTCATACCTGCGAAAATGACAACCATGGCGAGTTCCATGTGGCAATTAAAAAACAAATTATATACGTATGAAAGAAGAATAAAACCGATTGCAAGTTGTCGGAAATTCCGACAAGTTCAAGTTGTTCGAATTGCTAAAAATATTGCTTAATGTTTCATTGAGATTGGCATCGTTTTTAGCGTTTCGCTTCACATTTTCAAATAATCCAGAGTTAAGCAAAAGAATGTTAGCATTTTATTTCGATGACAATTATTTTCCACACGATACAGATTCAATTATTGAAAAAAAATTAAGCGTCCTTAGAATCATAAAGAGGGATGAAAAAATATTTGAAGATTTAACCAACATATCAGATTGGGACGATGAAATAAATTAAAAACAACACACAATACAAATTGCCGATTAATCATAGAAATACAAACAAAATCAACCATTCAAAACATAATGACCAAAGAACAAGAACGGGATGAATTACACCGCGCAATATGGCAAATAGCCAACGACTTACGTGGTAGCGTGGATGGCTGGGATTTTAAATCGTATGTGTTGGGCCTGTTGTTTTACCGGTTCATATCCGAAAACCTGACCTCTTATATCAACAAGGAAGAACAGCGCACCGGCAACGGCAATTTCGATTATACGAAAATCTCCGACAATGATGCCGAATTCGGAAGGGCCGACACGGTAAAAGAAAAAGGCTTTTATATTTTGCCCTCCGGATTATTTGAAAATGTGAAGCGAAACGCTAAAAACGATGCCAATCTCAATGAAACATTAAGCAATGTTTTTAAAAATATCGAAAATTCGGCCAAAGGCACCGATAGTGAAGATGATCTCAAAGGCTTATTTGACGACATTGATGTAAACAGCAACAAACTCGGCGCTACGGTACAAAAACGGAACGAACTGTTGGTCAAAATTATAGAGGCAATCGGAGGTTTAAAATTGGGCGATTACCAGGATAATTCCAATGACACTTTCGGCGATGCCTACGAGTTTCTGATGACCAT
>JAMDDG010000191.1:0-1745 GCA_023488865.1 Bacteroidota bacterium
GTTGCCGTCAATGCCATGTGCTGCATCACAGACTACTCTTCCGATTATGCGGAGGAGCTTTACAACTACTACAAAGGCCTGGGCCTTACCTGGATGCAGTTCATCCCGATCGTGGAAACGGATAAGAATGATCCAACCAAAGCGGCCCCGTTCTCACTCTCCGACGAGAAATACGGCCGGTTCCTGATCCGGCTTTTCGATCTCTGGATCAACGATTTTAAGAACGGCGAGCCAACCACCTCGGTCCGTCATTTTGAATCCGTCTTTCACAGCTATGTAGGACTGGAATCCCCTGAATGTGCTTTGATGAAAGAGTGCGGCCCTTATGTCATTATTGAACACAACGGCAATACCTATTCGTGCGACTTTTTTGTGGAACCGCGGCACCGGTTGGGAAACATCCGGCAGAACAAAATCATCGAGATGCTGAACTCCAAAAAGCAGGATGAGTTTGGCAAAGCCAAGACGCTGCTACCGCGAAAGTGCAAGTTTTGCCCCTGGAATTCCAAATGCTTTGGCGGTTGCACCAAAGACCGCATCAAAGATCCGAACGACCAGCGGCAACCCCGCTTCTGCCTCGCTTACCAGATGTTTTTCGAACATGCCGATGCCAAAATGCGGCAATTAGCCGAACGTTGGGTGCAAAAACAGAGCGATTATGAAGAGCGCGAACGCACGGGCGGTTACTTTCATGCATTTAAGGATCTCAAAAAAGAATAGTCCGGCGGGGAGGTAATTTTTGTCATAAAATCTCCGGAAAACAGTTCTTACCTTGCTCAAAATTGACAAACTGCTGAGTTACCATGAGAAAACTGGCTGTCGTAGCATTGGGTGGCAACGCACTTTTACGCGACAACGAAAAAGGGACGATCGAACAACAGGAACTGCATACTTCCGAGACCATCGAGAACCTGCTCTTCCTGGTAAGGGAAGGGTACGATCTGATCATCACGCATGGGAATGGGCCTCAGGTCGGAAATATCCTGATGCGCAACGACGCGGGCGAACAGCTTTACGGGATTACGCAGATGCCGCTCGATATTTGCGTGGCTGATTCACAGGGCGGGATCGGCTACATGATTGAGCGGATCTTCAGAAATATCCTCAACAAATACCAGATCCATCGGAATGTAGTGACCGTGGTGGGGATGGTGGAAGTCGACCCTGATGATCCGGCTTTTCAAAATCCGACCAAACGGATTGGTGCGACCTACAGCTTGGAACAGGCGAAATTGCTGGAAATGCAGAAAGGATGGTCGTTCAAAGAGAGTAAAAAAACCGGAAACGGATGGAGAAGGGTGGTCCCCTCTCCCACCCCCAAAAAAATACTGAACCTGGAGCTGATCGGCGAGCTGGCCCGCGAAGGCCATATTGTGATCACCTGCGGCGGCGGAGGAATTCCTGTGTTCTACGACAAGGACGACAATTTACGGACAGCGGATGCGGTCATTGATAAGGATCTGGCCTCCTCGGTACTGGCTTCCGGCGTTGGCGCCGACGAATTTTACATCCTTACCGACGTCTCTTTTATCTACAAGGATTACGGCTTGCCCACCCAGGAAAAACTGGAGTTTCTGGACTATCAGGATACTAAAAAATACCTCGAATTGGGTACCTTTGCTGAAGGGAGTATGGCCCCCAAGATTGTTGCAGCCATGAAATTTGTCGAAAACGGTGGCCTCAAAAGCATTATCACAGAGGCTTCCAAACTGGAAGACAAATCGTACGGATCAAAAATTACCATG
>JAMDDG010000191.1:2471-12525 GCA_023488865.1 Bacteroidota bacterium
CGATTGCCCTCCAAACCGGGGCCAGGATAACGATCACGGAGAACCTGGAAGAAGCCGTTAAAGATTGCGACTTCCTTTATACCGACGTATGGGTGTCAATGGGCGAGCCTGCCGCTGTCTGGCAGGAAAGAATTGAGTTGTTGATGCCCTATCAGGTTAATCCGAAAGCGATGCAACTGACAGGCAACCCCAAAGTTAAATTCCTGCATTGCCTTCCGGCTTTCCACAACCGCGAGACAAAAACCGGAGAAGAGATTTTCCGTAAATTCGGGATTGATTCGATGGAAGTAACGGAAGAGGTGTTTGAAAGTCCGGCTTCGATTGTTTTCGATCAGGCCGAAAACCGGATGCATACCATCAAAGCGGTGATGGTCGCCACCATGGGGCAGGGTTAAGCCTGCTGCATTGAGTCGAACACCAACGTTACCAACAAGAATTAGGGTGGTTGGCCCAGACTGTTTCGGGATCGATATTGTCTTTTTCTATCTCCTTGAAATACTTGTAGGTTCCAACTTTCAGTTCGATGGTTGCATCCTCATCGCAGACAATCATCCCGTGAGAATGTTGCTGCAGGGCAGTGATGGTCCACATGTGGTTGATAGCCCCTTCGACAGCTTTGTGCAAAGCCCGGGCCTTGTTGTGTCCCGTTATCAATATCAGTACCTCTTGTGCATCCATGATGGTACCAACTCCGACAGTTAAGGCAGTTTTAGGCACCTGGTCCACATCGTTGTTAAAAAAACGGCTGTTGACAATTTTAGTATCCAGGTTTAACGCTTTGTCGCGGGTCCTGGAAGTCAGGCTGGAACCCGGTTCGTTGAAGGCGATATGCCCATCCGCCCCGACCCCTCCAAGAAAAAGGTCAATACCTCCGACCGATTTTATCTTGGCTTCATAACGGTGACACTCCATTTTCAGATCCGGGGCATTTCCATCCAGCAGGTTTACATTGGAAGGTTTGATGTCAACATGATTAAAAAAATTGTCCCACATGAAAGTATGATAACTCTGCGGATGATTTTTAGCAATGCCAACATACTCATCCATGTTAAAAGTGATCACATTCTGAAAAGTGACTTTCCCTTCTTTGTAAAGCCTAATCAATTCAACATACGTTCCTAAGGGTGTACTGCCGGTGGGAAGTCCCAACACAAAAGGGTTCTCTGGGGTAGGATTCGCTTCACCAATTTTATGGGCTATATAATTAGCAGACCAAACGGCTACACTGGTTGAATCGGGCTGAATGATGAGTCTCATTATTCTGGTTATTTAAATTAGCTGAATGTTACATCAAAATTGATAAAATTTATAAAACAATCAACCACTGAATTCAAAAAAGAAGATATTATTTTCTTACTATGAATCATCTGTTTTTAAAAGTGTAGTATGGAACTCCATGTTGCTGAAAATTATTTTCATCCTCTTGGATGTTAAAATCAACAATTTTCCTTTGATTCCGCTATTTCCGGCTTAATCCATGCTTTTAATCTGTTAAACCATTGTTAAACTTCCAAGTCAAAATTGCGTATTAACAATAGCTTAATCCGGTTTGGTCCATTTTTCTGTAATTATGCCGGAAATTGAGACCTAATCAATTATTATGCTCATATTCTTCTTTGTATGATATTAAGAATTAATCAGGGGACAAAAAATATAATTAAATCTATCTCCTTGATTTTCTTTGTTATTCTCCTGTCTGTTCAACTATCACAAGCTCAAAAAACTGTTATTTCAGGCAAGATTACGGAAGCAAGTACAGGGCTTCCAATTCCTTATGCCACTATCGTATTCAAAGGCACTTTTATCGGAACCATGTCCGATCTAAACGGAAATTTCAATCTCAGCACCCTTACACCAACCAATACCGTCGAAATATCTTCCATTGGATACAAAAAGAAGGAGATAGCGGTTCAACTCAAGAAAGCTGTAAATCTCGACATCCAGTTGGAAGAGGATATAATCATGACAGGCGAAGTGGTTGTAAGGCCCGGGGAGAATCCGGCAATCCCGATTTTTAAGAAAATCATCGAACACAAAAAAGAGAACAACCCGGCCAATTTCCCTTCCTGGCATAGCCGGCTCTACTCCAAAACTGAAGTTGATCTCAAAAATATCGACAAATCGCTCAGGACAAAAAAACTGCTTCAATCCTTCGATTTTGTTTTTGACTACATCGACTCCCTCAAGACTGAAGGCAAAGCTTTCTTGCCTGTTTTCTTTTCTGAAACTTTCTCCAACTATTTTCACGAAAGCGGAAATACCAAAGACCGGGAAGAAATTGTCGCCAACAAGGCCTCCGGGATGACCACCAATATGATTTCCAAATTCACCGGAAAAATTTATGAGGGATTAAATCCGTATGACAACTATTTAATGATCAAGGATGTGGGATTAGTTTCCCCGCTAAATGGCATGGGTTTGCAATTCTACAAATACTACCTTATTGATAGTACTTTCAACGAAGGTAAAAAGTATTACAAACTCTCTTTTAAACCAAAATCTTCTCAAAGTCCTACTTTTAAAGGGTCCCTATGGATTGAAGCAGACAATTATGCCCTTACAAAAATTGACCTGCAACTTTCAGAAAAAGCGAACATCAATTTTGTTAACAACTTCAAATATGAAGTCGAATATTCAAAAGTAGGAGCCAGATGGACGCCAAAAAATGAAATAATCGTTTTGGATGTTGATATTCAGAAGAATCCAAGATCTAAAAGGATAGGTGTCATCGGTAGAAAATCCAATTTTTATGAAGATTTCACTTTTGAAAAAGCCGAAGGGGTTAAACTCGAGGCGAACGAACGCATCACCGTTCATGAAGATGCCATGAACAAGACTGAAAAATTCTGGGATGAATCCAGGCCTATTGAACTCCAGAAAAGAGAGCTTGGAATTTACAAAATGGTTGATTCGATAAAGCATGTTCCCCTGTACAAAACGACTTCCGAATATGTATACATGTTTTATTACGGATTCCGCGACCTTGGAAAGATCGAACTTGGCCAATACTATTCTCTCTACTCGAACAACATGGTCGAAGGAAACAGGTTCAAGTTTGGCGCCCGTACCACCATGAAATTCAATAAAAATCTTCGGCTGAACGGTTATGTTGCCTATGGCTCAAAAGACCGGGAATTCAAATACAACGGAGGGTTCGAGTACTATTTCTCAAAAAAGCCCAAGGACTATTTGACAGTTCAATACAAACATGATTATGAAATCTTCGGCAAAAGCAAAAATGCTTTCATGATCGACAACATCCTGAACACCCTTCTAAAGAAAATGCCTTACAACAAACTAAATCTGGTCGATCGGCTTGAAATCAGATACGAAAAAGAATGGGTTGCCGGATTAACAAACAGTTTTGCTTTCAACGGCACAAAATTTTACAGCGCACCCTATGTGAAATTTGTCTCCCCTGCCGGGAATTTAATCCCGTCAATCAGCGCAAGTGAACTAAGCCTCAATACCCGGTATGCCCCGAATGAATATTACATTCAGGATGGATTTGAAAGGTCCAAATTCGAAAATACCAGGCCCATTTTCAACTTCAATATGTCTTTGGGGGTCAAAGGCTTATTAGGTGGAGAGTACAACTATTTTAAGGCTGAGGCACAAATCAACCAAAAATTGAAATTAAATCCATTTGGGTTCACCTATTATACCATTCAGGCTGGAAAGATTTGGGGAGACGTGCCTTTCCCGCTGATGAAAATCCACGAAGGAAACGACACTTATGCCTATGATTTTTACGCTTTTAACCTGATGAACATGCAGGAATTTGTCAGCGACAAGTATCTGTCATTGTTTATAGAACACCATTTTCAGGGATACTTTCTCAACAAAATACCGCTATTCCGAAAACTGAAATGGAGAGAGTTGGCAGGTGTCCGGACTTTGATCGGCAGTTATGACCCCTCGCAACACAACGCCATGCTTTTCCCTACCGGGATGAAGGGTTTGCAAAACAATCCCTATACAGAAGTTTCCGCGGGTTTGGAGAATATTTTCAAAGTATTCAAAATCGTAGGTATTTGGAGGTTCAACAAATTGGACAATACAAGTTCGAAATTTGGGGTAGTTGGTACTTTGCAGCTCATTTTATAACCCATCCCTGCAAAAAGAAATCTTTTTTATTTAGGCAATACCTCTTCTATCACGCTTCCGGTAGCGCTGTTGGGAGGTACAATGCCCAGCAGGGCACAGATAGTCGGGACTACATCGGTAGCATCTGTTTTTTTCAGCGTTGTGCCTTTCTTTATTCCTGCGCCATACCACACCAACGGCACCTGATCGTTGTCGGTGTAATCGATCGACTTGTATTTTTCCTTCGGAAGCCATCCCTCCTCGTAGCGGATCAGCACATCGCCGGAACGTTTGATGTGGAAATTATTTTGGAATGCGGCCAGGGGGCCACCCAAGAAATTATCAGATTCTATTTCGAAGGCAGCTTTTGCATAGGCAATACCTTCGAACTGATTTAAAAAGCTGGCTGTCTCGGCCTGCATTTCACGAAGGTTGATCTTCTTCTTCGCCACCAGTTCGTGGTTCAGGTACAACTGTTGGTTGCTAAATTTTTCGATCCAGTTTCCCTCTCCAAATTTGATGTTCAAGAAGGATTTTAGCAGCGCCACTGAGCTCTCGGGATCAAAAATCCCGGTGTTTAACCGGAATTTTTCCTTCAAATAATCAGGATGATAAGAAACACTTGATGTTGAGGTAAGAAAAAACAGGACGTTTTCAGTTCCATATCCATTTTCGATGTATTTCAATAATTCAGCGATCTCTTTGTCTAAGCGCAGATAGGTATCCTCCATCTCAATTGACAGTGGTCCAAAATTACCGCACTCTTTATCCATCGAGGAGAAAACCAACGTCAGCAGATCGGGTATGAAGTCGTATCCAAGTTGCTCCTTGGGGATCAGCTGAAGTGCAAAATCTTTCAGAAGCGTATTGGCGAATGGAGTGCTTTTGAGGAGTGTATAGGTTCCACCTGACTCTTTCTTTATCTTAAGCAGGTCATAAGGAAAATTATGGTATTTACCAAGAAAGCCGGTCTCATGAAGGGAAGCGTTCTCCACACTCTCGTTGTAAGTAATTGGTTCATTTAGGGTTTTCCAAGGTTCGCTAAGGTATTTGTCGGCCAGTTTGAATTGATTAAAATCGTAAGCCCAGGTTGGAAATTTCTCCATGTAATAAGAACTCGAGATCATATTGCCGGTACTATCATCCAGCCAGTATGCTCCGTCAGCCGAATGTCCGGCGGAAAAAACTGCAGCATAGTCATTCATGGCAATGCTGAATACCCGAGCCCTCCCGTTGGTAACCAACTTCAACCGATCGCCCAGGGTGGGGGTCAACAATCTGGCGGCAGATCGTTCACCCAGTTTTGAATCAGAGCCAACGGTTGTAAAGTAGCTATCGAAAATGCAGTCAGTTTCTTTGTTCTTCAAACGATCAATCCAGTTATCATTGACAATTCCATGGTGCGAAGGGGTTGTTCCGGTGAACAAAGTGGCCATACCAACGGTAGGACGCTGAACGAGGTTGTTCACATGATGATTGGCACAGATAAATCCCCTGGAATAAAGCCGCTTGAATCCATCCTCCCCGAATTTATTCCAGTAACGCTCGATGTAGTCGGGATGCATATCTTCGATGACTAAGCCAACAATCAACCGCGGAGCCGCGGTCGAAACGGTAGTATGCCCCTGGGCAAAGAGAAATACCGGAAAAATGAGGGAGAGAATGAACAAAAAAGATCTGCGGACCATACCTGATAATTTTGGACAAATGTAACGACTTGTGTCGATCCATCAAAAAACAATTATTTTAGCACATAGTTTTGCAAATACTAAACCCGTTGGGCAGAGAAAATTAGTCGCATTCTGAATTTTTTGTTCCATTTGCAAATCTGAAGATAAACCTTCAACTTTATCAATTGTATAAATATTGGAAATTGAAACTCCTGATTTTTCTCTTTTTTTGGCATTTGTTTGTATACCCTTTGTCTGCTAAAGAGGTACATTCCCTTTTTACAACCAAAGGGATAAAAGAGATTCTCTTGCCTTCCGATTCACTAACCGGAAATGAACCTTTTATATCTTCTCCAGAAAAAGTAAAAAGCAGCAGGGATTCCAGCACTGTTTATCCCTATGATTCTCCTAAAATTCTCGTTCACAAATCCCCTTTCCTTAAGCCTCTTTATTCTGACACAACAAAACTCATCACTGTCAGTTCGATCGCATCTCCGGTGACTTTAAATGAACTGGTCATCAAAAATAATTTCACAAAAAACCTGCTTGGCCATTTTATCACTTCACAACATACGGCCATAGTTCAATCCGGCGTTCAAAGCATTTCCTATTTTAAATTATTCAGTGGTAAAAAGATTGCATCAATCCGGTTTGTCAGACTGCATCCTTTTGGTTCTTCTATGCAAGACACTTCATTGGTAGCAACGAAATGGATTGAAAAAGCCGGCAACAGGCTACACATGAATACGGCAAAAAGCAAACTCGGTATGCAGCTGCTATTTAAAGTAGGCGATCAGGTTAAGCCTTTACTGATGGCTGAAAACGAAAAGCTGATGCGTGATCTTAGTTATCTCGAAGATGTCTCCTTCCATCTTGAACCAGTCGAAAATAGCCCGGACGAAGTCAATGTTATTATCGTAAGTAAAGACAAATTCGAATATGCCATTAGTATGGGCCTCGATGCCGATAACAGCGACGTTGAGGTTGTCAATGAAAATATGTTCGGATTGGGCCATCGGTTGAATATCGGTATGGCACAAAAAAATAAATACCTTCCGGAGATGGGAATCTATTTTTCTTACCATGTTAACAACCTCTTTGGTCAATTCATCAATTCAACGTTCGGATTTTCTGATACTTATTTAAAAAAAGGGTGGAATGTCTCTGCTGAAAAAAAAATTCTTACTTCCATGGATGAAAACGCTGGCGGTTTTTCTTTCGACCACGTTTCAAAATACAATTACATATCCGATAATCATCCAATTGCATTAGATACGGTCGTTTCATACATATCAAGCGATTTATGGTTTTTGCATGCATTCCCCGGTACAAGAAACCTTCTGAACAAAACCTTACTCTCATTCAGATACTACCATCAGGGATTTAATCCGGAAAAAGAGGATTCATTGGGCCAGAGTGAGTTTTTAAGAAATCACGATTTTTTTCTAACCGGAGTAAGTTTTGCCCGGAGAAACCTATACAAAAATAACCTTGTTTACGGGTATGGTGTAACCGAAGATATCCCGTACGGGCATTACTATGAAATAACGGCCGGTTTGGACAGGTCACAGTTTGGAACATGGCCTTATTTAGGTTTTTCATTGAGCAATGCCTTCATCGATAAACAAGGAAGTTATTACAGCGGACGACTTGCCCTGGATGGGTTTCTTGATAACGGGATCGTCAGACAGGGCACCATCCTTGCTAATGTTAATTTTTTCTCCAGGAAATTTTTCGCCCTTGGGGATCCATTACGGGTGTTTATCAATGTTGAATTTCTTAGCGGCATCAATCGGTTTAAAGAGGAATACCTAACAATAGACGGACGATTTGGGATCAGGGACTTTTACGCCGGTAAATTGAGGGGGGATAACCGGCTAAAGATTAATCTCGAAACGGCAAGGTATTTAAAGTGGAACTTTTACGGTTTTAGGTTCACCAACTATTTCTTTACAGATTTTGCATTTTTATCTGACAAACCTAAAACCATCTTTACAACTAATTTTTATGCCGGAATTGGGACCGGATTCAGAATATACAATGAATCACTTGTCTTTAGGATAATCGACATCCGACTATCCTGGTTTCCTGTTTTGCCCGATGGAATGAGCCATTTTGGGGCTAATATTCAAGGACTTACAAAATCACGATTCGATGACTTTCTGGGAAGAAGATCAGAAGTCATCAGATACCAATAAAGTCTGAACCAACGCTAAAATCTCCAATCCGATACAATGACAAAAGCTTCACCCTAGGGAAGGTGAAGCTTTCATACACTTCTATATTTGTCTATTAAACCACTTGCTTACGCCAACAGTTACCGTATCATTTTGCAAGGAACGAATAAAGTAACTTAGTAAAGCCTTGAATCTTTTACCTGATTTTCTACTATTCCAATTGTTTTAAAATTTTACTTGACTGTTTACTGTAAAATCCATTTTTGGAAACGATCGAACGGAATTGGGCCCTGGCCTTTTCACGCTCTTCAATCCTAAGATAGCAAAGACCGATGTACCATTCTGCCTGTTCTACCAGAAGATTATCTCCCTGCTGAACTACATCGTTAAAAGAACTGATTGCATTTTTGTACTCTCCAAGTTCCTGATAAGCAACTCCTGAATAGAATTTTATACTGAAACCATCCTGTTCATTTGTTGGGGTACTTTTTAGCACATTCAAGGCAGCCGGATAATTACCCCTGTCCATATAGCTGAGTGCGGTACTCAACTCATTGGGTGATTCAGAAACCGACCTGGATACATTTGCCCCAATCTTATAAGGCTGGTAATAGGAGGTATACAGTTGCTGGTAGGTATGGTTTTTGTTTCTCATCAGAGTGGAAAAACCAATCACAAACAGGATGATTGAGGCCGCAGCATACCAAAGCAACTTCTTCCGTTTGGGCGGTCCAACACCCAGTTTCTCACTGCTACGATTGCTTTCATCCTTTGAAATATGCTGCAGATTGGCCCTCAGGGCCATCACATCAACTTCGGAAACGGCTTTATCCAACTCCTTGTGGAACGCCACATCAGCCGCGAGACCCGTATTAGCAAGTAGCTCATCTTCAAAATTTTCCACAGCTTGCTCATCCAATTCATCTCTCAGGTATCCATCTATCTCTTCCATAGACCGGGAATGAGAATATTCTTTCTGCATCAGCTCTTTTAATCCGGCCCTGAGTTTCATGACGTCCTGTTCTTCGATCGCGCTGTTTATCTCGCTGTGAAGTTCTATCTCGCTGGTAAGGGCAGCATTTATCTTCGCTTCTTCCCTGATCAAAGTCTCATTTTCCTTGTCGAGCTCACCACTGACAAAATCTTCAATTTCCTCAAATTTGAACCCGTGTTTCGATATGCCCTCCGCTATTGATTGCAGGTTCGCCCTCAGATCGATAATATCCTTCTCCGTAACTGCATCAACAACATCTTCAAAAAGCAGTTCATCATCGGGCGACAACCTTTGGCTATCCTCCTCCGCAATCCCTTCTGTCGCGGAAAAAAGATCGTGAAAAACCTCTTTCGATGCTACAGCATGATTCTTCAGGTGAAGTTTCTGAAGGTAATTCCCAAACTCCATTCCTTCACTTTGGGCTTCCAGGTTAACTGCGTTAAATACTTCTTCCGATAAACCAAAGTAGGCATCAGCATCCGCTGGATGCCCATTTTCGGGCGTAATCGCTGTTTTATTTATAATATTTTTCAATTGGCTTCTTAATAATAGGATATCCCTTTCACGCAACGCATCGTCAACCTCCTCAAATAGTTTGATGTCCTCCGCAAGCATTGGGTCGTTACGAAGAATCGACTGAAATTCAATCAACTCATCATCAGAAAAGCTGCTATCTGCAAACTTCTCCAGGATTTTACTTCGAGTTCCAGGGATCATTTTGTTAAAATTAAATAATACATAAACGGTCTGTAAAAAGCTAACAAATAGCCAAATACCAACCACTCAAAAACATTTCGGGCGCTGCAATAATAAACGCACGCTCACATTTCCCCAGCTGACAGGACACTTTTAAATGCCCTTAACTGATAGATTTCTAAAAAATAGAAAAAATTAAAGGATTACTCGGTGATAATGATTGGAATTGGTAGACCGTACCCACCTTTTACGGATGCCAATTCTTCGTTTGAAAGCACTTCTACTGTTAGGTAATCAAAATTTTTCATGGTAAAATGTTTTAATAAGTTAATGATTCTTTATTGTTCCTTGCACCTATTAATCCCAAAAAAGATAAAAAGGTTACCCCCTTTTTTCAAGAAATTTTAAAAAATTTTAAAAATAATTTTTAT
>JAMDDG010000045.1 GCA_023488865.1 Bacteroidota bacterium
TTTGCGGGAAATTTGGAAAGTTTTTTACCTCAGCCGGAGATTGTAAAAGCATCAAATGGCAACTTGTATTTGGTAAAAGACTCGAAGACCCAGGCTGTAATGTTGTTGGGGAATGATCTCTTACGTCCGGTATCTACCTGGAATTGGTTGGAAAAGGAGCAGCGCCTCGAGGCATGGATAGATGGGAACGGGGATGGGTTAAAACAAGAAAACGAAATACACAGAATAGACCGGACCGCGGACGGGAAACAAATTCCAACATTGGCCCAAGCGACTTCCTCATTCCATATGGAATCCAATGGCGACCTGTATTTCATCACCCAGGGAAATTCAATATTGAAAATTCCATGCAAAAAATTCCTGTCCAACGGACTGATCGAATGGGATCTTCAAAATTCCACATTCGCAGTTTCAGAAGTATTGCCTGGAGCGAAGAAGCTGCCTACCGGCTACCGCACTGGGATATTAGGGGTACGCCTGGACAATCAAAAGAACCTCTATACTGTTTTCAATACAAAAACAGCAGGTAACGGAGGCCCTTATGACTTCCCTTCGGAAAAAGTGGCGAAAAATAGGCTTGAAGGATTGGGCCATACTGCCGAATTTAACGTGGTGAAATTTGCAAAATATGGTCCACAAGGCAATTTGCTGTGGATGGCAGGACGCAAAGCTACGGCCGGGGCAAAAGCCGGAGAAATGTACCACTTCTGGAACCTGGCAGGGCTGGTTAATGACAAATATGTTGCGGGTGGCAGCGAGTGGGGGCAAATCTATTTCTACACGCATGATGGGTTCTTTGTGGATGCAATCATGAATAACCCGGCAGATGCCCCGGCTCCCGGCCCTTATACCTTTGGAGGTGAAACGAGTGGCGCAAGGGTACAATATTTCCCGGCCCTGGATGAGTTGTGGGCTTACTCCTCGGGTAAGGCTTACCATGTAAAAGGATTTAAAGACGGTAAAATGGAAGGAGAGAAACGTGTGTATGGAACCATCGCTATTGACAAAACATACGAAAAAGTATCCCATGCAGTTGATTCCGTGCATTCTCTAAAGATTGTCGCAACGAAGGGTGACTTGATAACAGGCCTGAATGGATGGGGCGACATTGCATCGGCCAAAGTGGAACATAATGGACGGGAGTTAGCGACAGTACAGTTGGCCTATGATAATAAGAACCTGTATTGCCGCATGGATGTGATTGATGCTTCGCCTATGGAGAATAAAACAGATCAGGCACAGCTATTTTTTAAAGGTGGCGACATTGCGGGAATCCTTTTAGGTACCGGCCGTGAACCGGATTCTCCCGGTCAGGGGGATATTCGTATTGCTGCAGTCATGATGCAGGGAATTCCAAAACTTATGGCGATGAAGCAGAAGACTTCCGGTAAAAAGGCATCTTTCGAATATTATACGCCTGCAGGGGGAAGGGTTGTATTTGAATACGTAGGCGAGGTTCCGGGCGGTCAGCTCACGATGGGGAAGACCCAGAACGGATATGTGGCCACTTTTGCTGTGCCCCTTTCTTTCCTGGAATTTGATCTCATGCATGGAACCAATTTACGGGGAGATATTGATCTCCGTTATTCGGGAAACGGACAACGGGGTGTTCAGGCTGTAAGCCGGAACTATCTGTTTACACCGGATAATACACAAACTACCATGACGGATGATATTCCTACCGAGGCGAGGTTTTATCCTCAGTACTGGGGTAAGATTGAAGTAGATAAGTAAAAAGCGCCATTTGAAGCAAGTAAAATATATAGTTGAGCCCACTCAGATAAGTCTTTTTCTGCCACAAAGACACCAAGACACAAAGATTCACTAAGAATCATAGTGCTGATATTTAAATCTTTGTGAAACTTGGTGACTTTGTGACCTTAGTGGCATTCTTTATTTTTTGGCTTTTCAGAGTGGATTCATAGTTAAATTTATAAGACATATGAAAAATAGTGATATTAAACAAGTTATCTTTTCAACCCTGGCATTAAGCGTTCTTACCACTTCTTCCCGGCCAGGAGTATATCAAAAAGTGGGGATATGTGACAGATAAAAACGGTACAGTTCCCTATGTCAAAATCAATTACCAGGGGTTACCTGTTGAATAAGCCATTCAAACTATTTAAAATGAACAGAATATTTAAGTTTTTATTGGTCTTCACTGTATTATGTGGATGTTCACAGGTGCAACATCAAAAAGAAGAAGGAAAAGAAGAAGGAAAAGAATTAGAACAAGCTTTTCGCAATCCTCCTGAAAGTGCAAGACCATGGACCTATTGGTTTTGGATTAATGGGAATATATCAAAAGAAGGTATCACTGCTGATCTGGAATCTTTTAAACGGGTTGGCATTGGAGGAGTTTTATGGATGGAAGTAAGCGGACCATGGTGGGCTCCTGATGGCGACATAGAACCATTAAGTAAAGAATGGCACGATGCTTATCAGTGGGCAATAAGTGAGTGTAACCGCCTTGACCTTAAATTCGATGCCACTCTTGACTTTGGGTATGGAAGTGGTGGTACACATATAACCCCGGAACAATCAATGCAAAAGCTTGTCTGGAGTGAAGTAGAAGTAAAGGGTGGGGAATCCATTGATATGGTACTTAAAAGGGCAAATATTAAAAAACCAACCGATGCATGGTTGAGGCCTGAAGCAAAAATCAATAAAGAATATTTACAAAAGGTACTACAATCAGACTCCTACAAGGATGTGGCGGTCGTGGCGATTCCATTGCCGGCGGCTCAGGAAGAACGCAATTACAGGATCGCCGGTATTGATATAAAGTCAGGACTGGGTGAATTCAGTGAGGGAAGGAAGACCAAACAGCTCCCAATCCCAAAGTTGCTACCAGGTGCTGTGACACCGATAGGGCACATAATCGACTTGACTGCCAAGATGGACAAACAAGGTCATCTTAAATGGGATGCGCCTGCAGGCCAATGGGTAATCATTCGTTACGGACATGTCCCCAACTATAAATGGACAAGGCCCTGCCCTGCGGCTGCTGTGGGTTTGGAATGCGATCGACTTAGTAAGATAGGTATTGAAACACATTTTGACGGATTTTTGAAAAAGATTATTGAAGGTGCGGGATCGTCAGCAGGAGGAGCTTTAGCCTATGCGCATATCGATAGTTGGGAAGCTGGATATCAAAACTGGACATCTTCATTTCCTGATGAATTCAAAAAAAGACGAGGGTACGATCTTAAACTCTGGCTACCTGTTCTTACAGGACGCGTAGTTGGTAATCCAGATCTGTCAGATCGATTCCTATGGGATATACGTCAGACAGTAAACGAGATGTTACAGGAAAATTATGTGTTGCGTTTCAAAAAACTATTGAGTGATCATAACATGAAACTGTCGATTGAAGCCTACGGGAACTTGTGTATCGACAATCTGTCATATGCGGGATTAAGCGATTTGCCAGTTAGTGAATTTTGGGCATCAGGTGACGAGCAGTTCCCTGTTTATCATGACCTACGCAGCAAAGTCATGGCATCGGCCGCCCATACATATGGAAAACCTATTGTTGGTGCAGAAGCTTTTACCGGGTCGCGCGGATGGCGGGATCATCCATTTCTTTTAAAGTCTATGGGAGACAATGCATTTTGCAATGGGGTTAACCGCTTGATATTCCACTGTTCAGCCCATCAACCCTACGAAAATATGATCCCTGGAATAACCCACCGCAGATGGGGTGAACATTTTAACCGGTTTAATACCTGGTGGGAATATAGCAAGCCATGGATAGATTACCTATCTCGTTGCCAATATATGTTGCAACAGGGCCGGTTTGTGGCAGATGTTTGTTACTGGTTTGGTGAGGGTGCCCCGTTAAGTGTTAACGATATGACCCTCGATATTCCTAAAGGGTACAATTTTGATTTTTGCCCTTCAAAATTAGTTTTGCAAATGAAGGTTAGCAATGGTCAGATTGTGCTCCCATCAGGCATGAGATATCGTTATCTCCTTCTACCTGACAATGATCGTATGACTTTGCCACTGGCAAGAAAAATCAAAGAACTTGCTGATGCAGGAGCACAAATAATTGCTCAAAAACGCATAACTGGTTCGCCTGGTTTAACCAATTATTTGCAACAAGACAAAGAGATAAAAGAAATTGCCACTGAATTATGGGATTCCAAAAAGATAATCGTTGGAAAAAATCTTGAAGAGGTTTTTAATCAAGATAAACTTAAGCCCGATTTCGAAGGGGAGGATTTACCTTACATTCATCGCCGCATTGAAAATGCAGATGTATATTTTATATCGAATCAGAAAAATGAACAACGAAATATTGCTTGCACATTCCGTGTGTCAGGAAAGTATCCCGAGCTTTGGAATCCAGAAACTGGTGACATAAGGAAATTACCAGAGTTTACTAAACTAGGAGATAGAGTATCTATTCCTTTGCATTTCGATCCTATGCAGAGTTGGTTCATAGTATTTAGAGAAGGTCGAAGCTCTGTAAATATGGATAATGAAAAGAAAAATTACGTTTCATCTATTCCACTAAGAAAAATTACTGGTGAATGGAAAGTGGTTTTTGATCCCAAATGGGGTGGTCCTGATGCTCCAGTCAAATTCGAAAAGCTCATTGATTGGAGTAAGCACAGTGATCCAAAAATCCATTACTATTCGGGGACAGCCACCTATAAAAAAACAATTGAGTTCACAACTTCTGAGGTTTCTGGCAACAAGGGACATCTTATGCTTGATTTGGGTTCTGTTGATATCATGGCGAGAGTGAAGCTTAATGGTAAATTATGTGGAACTGCCTGGAAGCCTCCTTATTGTGTAGATATCTCAAGTGCGGCTAAGAGTGGAGTAAATAAATTAGAAATCGAGGTTGTAAACCTATGGATTAACAGAATGATAGGAGATGAACAACTTCCAGAAGATAGCAATTGGAAAGATTTTGAAACATTACTTGAATGGCCCGAATGGTTTAAGGAAGGAAAACCACGTCCTTCTGGTCGTTTCACTTTTACATCATGCAAACACTATAAAAAAGACACACCGTTAGTTTCTTCAGGTCTTCTGGGGCCAGTGATCCTAAAGCTTAAACCATTCTCTGCTGCGGTAATCAAATTTAAGAACTAGGTCTTTCTCACTGGGGTGTTGTGAAAAATTATAATCATTATTTTAACTTGTTTTATCAATGACATGAGTAATTCTAAATATTTTTCCAGGAGGAATTTCATTAAAACATCTGCACTGTCAGGTAGTGCCATATTGATTTCTGAAAAGTTGACAGGTAAAACTACTGATAGTGACAAAATAAAATTACCAGTTCCAGTTCCGTTGTCACCAGACAATCATTCTATTCTAAATCCTATTGATCTTTCTCCTGCGCGTTGGATATGGTATCCAATGGAACGATGCCTTGCCAACACAGTTATACTTTTTAGGAATACTATAAAACTGAGTGATACCCCCAAAAATGCTTTTGGATATATTCTGGCAGACAGCCGGTATAAGTTAACAATAAACGGGAAACATGTACAGTGGGGGCCGGCACCATGTGATCCGCGTTGGATGGAAGCAGATACTTTGGACTTGTCGGGATATCTTTCATCCGGTGAAAATGTGATAGCTTGTTCGGTTTTATATTTTGGTCTTGGAGATGGTACATCGCCTATTGGCAAGCCAGGATTCATTTTTAAACTTGACATTGAGATGCCGGATGGTTCTGTTTTTCAAATAGTATCTGATGATAGCTGGCAATCATGTCTTGCCCGTAGTTGGCGCCCAGGTAATTACAAACGTTGGTTTTTACGTTCATTACAGGAAGAATTTGATGCACGCTTATACCCATATGGATGGGACTTGCCGGGATTTGCTTCCGACAATAATTGGTTTGCTTCGAAAATATATAGTACTCATGGAGATAAGCCATCTGTATGTAACGGTACCCCGGAATATTTGTGGGAAATTTCCGGGAATAAAAAAAATTGTTCAATACGCGAACGTTCTGTCCCCTTAATGAAAGAAACTATAATCGATGGTTTTACTTTGCGTGAAGCTGCCTGGATTTATTGGAAACGACCTGCTGAAGATTATTTTGAATCAATTACTCCTGATGCCTTTGATTTCGAGTGGGGGAGACCAGCTGTAGAAATTGGAAATGGTGAATGGAGGATTGATAGCAGGAAAGATTGGACTGCTGCTGCTACATTTGAATGTAAAGAACAAATGGTTGGGTGGCCAAATTTTACAATTGATGCACCAGAAGGAACAATTGTTGAAATGCTTGTTCATGAAGCGCATAAACCAGGAGGCCCGGTATTTTTAAATTCTCATTTCAATTCATGGACACGATTTGTATGCAGGGAAGGTGAAAATAATTTCGAAACTTTTGATTTTGAAAGTTATCGATGGATACAATTTCATATTCGAAATTATAATCGTCCCGTAACACTAAAGAATATTGCCATTAGAAGAAGAATGTTCCCATGGAAACATACTCCTGAAATTTATACCAATGACAAAATTTTACAGCGTGTTATAGATGCATCAGTAAATACATTGTATAACTGTGCCCATGATACAATTGTTGATGGGATGGCCCGGGAGCGACAACAATATAGTGGTGATGGAAGTCATCAACTCCATGCTATTTATTATTCTTTTGGCGACACACTGTTACCTGCCCGCTTTGTGAATACTTTCGGACAGGGACTTGGTACAGATGGTGTTTTTATGGACAGCTGGCCTGCTTTTGATCGGCTTGCCCGGGTGATGGAAAGACAGATGCAACTCACCGGATGGGGACCAATTGTCGATCATAGCGTAGGTTTTTGCTTCGACTCATGGTATTATTTTTTGTATACCGGTAAAACTGATGCCTTAAAGGAAACCTATCCACGGTTACTTCGCTTTTTCCAATTTTTGCAAGAATCACTTGGAGAGGATGGGTTGATACCGGTTGAAGATTTGGGAATGCCATCAGTTTGGATAGATCACCTTGCCTATAAAAAACAACGACATAAGCAATGTGCATTAAATCTATACGTAGCAGCAATGTGTCAACAAGCTCTGAGTAAACTTTGCAGTGAATTTGGCAACAACGACTGGAGCAAAGAAGTTCTGGATTTTGGTATTCAACTTGAGAAATCGTGTGTTGTTAAGTACTGGGATTCAGAAAAAAAAGTCTTTGTGTGTAATCTTCCATGGGCCGAAGAAGAAAAAGAAATACGGTATTGTGACAGGAGTTTGGCAACTTCTATTATTTATAATCAATGCCCAAACGGTAATAATGAAAATGCACTGAAAATTATAGCTGAATGTCCGAAAGATTTAGGTCTTTCATATCCGTGCAATGCGATATGGAGATACTGGGCCCTGGCAAAAGGAAAAGCTATTCAGGTTGTTATTGATGATTTCAGAAAACGCTGGGGCAGCATGGATTCAGTAATTGAGAACAACACACTACAGGAAATGTGGGAGGTAACGCATGATTCAGGACATCAATGGAGCCACTGTGCATTTTCTCCACTAATCATGATTTATCATGGGATATTAGGCATTCTTCCTGTAAAACCAGGATTTGGAAAATGTACTATCTCCCCTCAGCCAGGTGATCTGGAAGAACTAAGTATGTGTGCTCATACTGTAAAAGGGACCATACAATTTGAAATGACCGGCAAGAAATTTGACCGGATAATTACAATTTCAATTCCGGATGGAATGGATTGCGAAATGGTACTCGACCATAGGGAAAAAGTTGATCTGACTAATGGCGTTGAGAAAGTGGGGAATGGTCAAACTGCTTATAAACTTCCTACCGGAAAGAAGGTGAAACTGTATCTTAAATATTTATAAAATAATAACAATAATATTATGAAGAAAAATATTTTAATAGGCGACAAAATGAAATTGTCACATATTTTTTATATCTTTTTGATATTGTTTACTGCCCAGTGTCGTTGGGCGCAGGAACGTACCGGACGCGAAGCCCCGGCGACGTTGGCCTACCGGCTGGACGAACCCTCCTTTGTCACTATTGTGATCGAAGACGAAACCGGACGGCGGGTCCGCAATCTCGTCGCCGCCGCTCGCCGGGAAGCCGGAGAACAGTGTGAGTCATGGGATGGCCTCGATGACGAGGGGCGCCTGGTCCCCCCCGGCACATACCGCTGGACAGGACTGAAGAGGGGAGATTTGAATGTCTTGTACCGTGGCAAATTCCAGCACGGCAACCCGCCCTGGCTATATGGCAAAACAGGGGGATGGCTATCCGACCATTACTACCCCACCGCCATAGTATCCCTGGGCGACAATATGCTAATTGGTTCAGGGGTCTCGGAATGGGGGCACGGGTTGGCAAAGTGCGACCTGGACGGCAGAAAGATATGGGGGGTAAGATGGCTCGAACAGATGGCATGGGCTGGTGCGTCGGCATTGGTAACAGACGGTCAAAGGGTTTTTGCTACCGCTTTCCCTGCCACCACGCATAACTGGGTATGGGAGGTTGACCCGGGAAACGGAAGTTCCTGGCCCGTAATTAAAATGTCAGACATAGGGGGGATTCAGGTTGTTGGGGCAAGAAGTACCGGTCCGGCCCATCTGGCCGGCGAATTGTATGTGAGCGATGTCCTGGGTAAACAACCGCGCACTTTTGTCTATTCCCTGGACAGGGAACCGAAGTTGTTGCGGACTATTCCCCTGCGTATCTGGGGCATGTCCTGGCTGCCGGACGGCAAATGTGCCGCCCTCACAGACAAAGGATTGGAGATGCTGGATACAACCACCGGTAAAACAATACTGTTGAACGCTAAAGACCTGTCCGCGCCATTTGCAGTTGTCTCAGATGCAAAAGGCAGAATCTATGTTTCCGACCGGGGCGGGGAAAATTTTGCCGATTATCCGGGCACAAAAGTGCACCATACGGTGGCACGGAACAGCGAACATCCTTCGATGCAGATAAAAATATTTGACGGCCAGGGACATTTGCTTGCGGCCATGGGCCGTCAAGGGGGGAGGAAAACGTTTGGCCCTTACAGCCCCAATGATTTTCTCCTGCCCGCCGGACTGTCCATAGATTCACGGGGAAGGCTCTGGACAACAGAGGAAACCGATCCGAAGCGGGTGAGCGTCTGGAAGATACCTGACGACCTTTCCAAGGATAAGCCTATGCTGGTTGAGCAGTTTTTCGGACCGGGCTACTATGGCGAAGGCGCATATATGAAAGATCCCTCCCGTCCCAATCTGATCACGTCAGGGCAGGACGGCATCACATGGGAAGTGGATTTAAACAAAGGAACATATAAGCCGGTCGAACTGCCATTTATCAGCCGGCATCCGGAAATATTCAGTTGGTACAAAATTGACCAGCAGTTCCCTTTTGGCAATTCCGGGCTGAGACCTGGCTTCGAATCACCCTATCAAAACTGGACAGAAATAATTTCCAGTACCATAACCCGCGATGGCAGGACTTATCAATGGTACTCCGGATCTCACTCTTGCTACACGGTTGTGTGTGAAAAACTTTCTTCAGGTGAGCTAAAACCCCTATCCGCCTTCGGGAGCGTTGGCACTTATATTGCATTATGTGGCCAATACAGCGGCCAATGGGTTCCCCCGGCAATTTTGGAGGCGGCGAAACAGACCTCCGGCTGGAAGGAATCATGCCGGAAAAACGGGCTGGATCCAAACATGGATGATTTGCCGCACACAAAGGATATTTGGGGTAAATGGCCTGAGGGGATAAATGCGTTCAACTGGACGGACGGCAACGGTGACGGCAAGCTGCAGCCCTATGAGATAAAATTAAGCCGTTTGGGCTCCCGGGGCGGTAGCGTGATATATCTTGACCGGCAACTCAATGCCCTGGTCTCAATCTCCGGCAATTTGTCTTGGATGAAAACCCAGGGGTTCAACCGGAGCGGTGCGCCAATCTACGACTGGACAAAAGCTGAACACCCCTTCACAGGGAGTGTCGGGGCGCCGACCTATGTTGGTGAAGATGGTTCATTGCTCATCACTCCGATGAATGGCCAGGATAATTTTTGTCTCATTGATTCCAGGGGCCGGCAAACTTGGTCATATCCTGCCTCATTTTCCGGGCATAACCACCGCCTTCTCCCTACGTCGGATTTATCCAAGCCGGGCAAGGTCTATGGCGCCTGGAACATGCAGGGGGTGGTTGAAGGGCCAAGGGGACTGGGACCGGTGTTCATGCTCCATGGCGGCCATGGCATGAACTACCTTTTTACGCTGAAGGACGGGCTTTTCATCGGCACAATATTCACCCCGGCAAGATATAAGGGAGCTGGTTTGCCTTGGGATAATATTCCGGAGGCGAAACCGGGAATGCGGTTGGAAGAATATTCCTTGCAGGACGAATGCTTCAATGGTTCGATAGCCAGGGCCGAAGCGAACGCCGGAGGATTCGAAAAAGGGCACTACTACCTTTTGGGACTTGGCCGCAGGGTCATAACTGAGTTGTCCGGTCTGGACAGCATCAAAAGGTTGAGCGGCGGAAAAATAGCGATAAGCCGGGAATTAGTGGAAAAGAGACGCCAGGAGCTATTGTCCCAGGCGGAAAAGGAATGGGACGGGAAAAGCAAGTCCGGAGACATCCCGTATGCCAAGGGATATAGTCCTTCCCTTCCGAGAGCAAGGGCGATCCGGGATCCGCTGAGAAACTGGGATAGCAGGATTGCTTTCTGGCAGAATGGAACGGGGTTGGGCATTGGAGCCACTTTTCACTGCCCTGGCGACATTCCTTTAGACAATGTTTTTATCAATGGGGCTCCCAAGTGGGAAGATATCATTGCATACGGGGATTGTGTTGACTTGCAGGTGTGCGCATCTTCAGGAGGGGTTCAAAAGGCCGGGGGGATGATGCAAAGCCCAGGAGATCAGAGACTGGTTTTTGCTTATTGGAATGGGAAACTGACAACGGTCCGTTACAGATGGATGCAAGTCTCTCAGTCGCCCGAAGGCGCTAAAGTCCTGCAAGATGGAAGACAGGGCGATTTCGCGTGGGTGGCCGACAGGGTGGAACTTCCCGGCATTGCTGTGGACAAAAGCGAATCCCCCTATGGAAATTCAGCCGTATTCACCGTGACTATTCCCTGGTCGGCGCTGGGCGTTGATTATAAACCCGGCATGGTGCTGCGACTTGGCGCCTGCCTTTGCCGAAGGTTGCCGCCGGACGGATGTGACGTGGTGCGCTATTCTTTCGGCGGAGAACCCGGTCCTTTGCAATATGACTTCACGGGTTCCCGGGAGGCGGTTCATAAAAGACCGGCGATCGCCCGAAAGATAAGCGCTGTCTATGATTTGGCAACAGCCCTGGAGATGCATCCCGCCTTGTGCCGTTTATATGCCCTGCGTCCTGAAGGGTATGTTTTCCCCCCGGACGTGGAGATGGAGAGTTCAATTGAAGCGAAAGATTTTCTACCTATAAGTGTTTCCAAACCAGGTGAGCCTGTTTTAGTCAAATATGCAAACGGCTCCGATTTCACATGGATTTCCGGGGACCATGAGCGGTTGAATCTTAAGTGGTATGTATCCAATGACGCCAACCCGTTTGTTAATAACGGCGCTGACTGGACACTTTTATTCAAGACCGGGGATGCGGTGGATTTGCAGGTCCTTTCGCAAAAACTTGGCAAGTGCAGATATTTGATCTCCGTCGTGAACGGAAAACCGGCAGTGGTGCGGTATCGGTATGGGGCAAAAGGGGCCAGGCCGGAGCAGGGTGTCTGGTATCGTTCCCCGGTGGGAGAGGTTTATGTGCCCGTGGTGGAGGAGCTTCCAGCCCTGAAACCGAAAGTACTGCGCGGAAAAGATTTCTATACCGTGGAACTGGGCATTCCATGGGCCGTCCTCGGCATAGAGCCAAAGCCGGGATTGCAGATTCCGGCCGAGTTTGGCATTCTACGCTCTGACCCTACCGGTTCTACTACAGTTTCCCGTGACTACTGGCATAGCGGGTTGAGCGGAATGGTGCAGGATGTCCCCAGCGAAGTGAAACCGACAGACAACTGGGGAACCTGGATTATTCAGAAATAAAGGGGGTTATACAACTCTATTCCTTAAAAACAATAGTTATTGGACGGATTGCTGGACATCGATTAAAAAAATAGACACAATGAAAAAAATCTTTTTTTGCGCAATTTTTATGGCAGGCGGGTCTCTTATGGCCCAATCATTTCAACCACTTGAATCACCGAGGGTCCCTGGCAACGCCTACCATCTGCCGGTCACCGGGAAGGCGGATCTTCAAAAGGCGCTGGATGCCCATCGGATTGTTGTGCTGGATAACGGCGATTACACAGTCCCTAATAACACGGTCACGCTCAAGAGCGGATATCAGCTCTACGGCGATCCGGTGGGGACCAGCATCCCTCCCGTCATTGTAGCGCCCGGGACAACGGGCGCATTGCTGAGCACTGTTACGGTGAAGGCAGGGGTTACCTTTCCAGCCTCCCCCCGGATTACAAGCGGCAACGTGATTGAACGCCTGATCGGCCACATCAC
>JAMDDG010000355.1 GCA_023488865.1 Bacteroidota bacterium
CACAAATTCTTTGGGTGAACGAATTTCAATCATTGGATAACCTAATCGTAAATTGATTGAGTTAAAGAGTTTAATCTTGTCATAATTTACAATGTGCTTAAAGTTCCAACTTACAAGAACATCAAGTCGATTAACTGTTGCAATAGCGATATGATAAGCATCGTCAAGGCTTGTTTTGCCTAAAATCTTTTCTTTCAGGTATGCTTTGGCAAGTGCCCTTGATTCATCGTCTAAATCGAGATATCTATAACAATCCATTGGAATCTTTGATTTTAAATCTTTCACAAAATCAGGAGCTAAGCTCAACTCTGTCTCACTAACTTCTGAAAAATAGACCAAAAAATCCTTGTTAAAAATTCGCTCAAAGAAGAGTTGGGTAACGTCTTCAAATTCATCATCAAAGTATCCTCCAACTACTGATGTATCAATATAAACCCTTAATCTCATACTGCCCTTTTTTACAAATTTACAAAATAATCATCAGTAGTTACAATGGGCCAGAAACATGGGTGCTAACAGCTTTTCACCGCCTGCCGGGATAGACCTTTAAAGCCTCTTTCAAACAAATGATGGAGGCTTTAAGGTCATCGCGGTTCAGGACATAAGCCACCCGAACCTCGTTTTTACCTGCGCCCTCAGAAAAATAAAAGCCTGATGCAGGGGCCATCATCACAGTAGCTCCCTCATATTCAAACTCTTCCAACATCCACTGACAAAACCGGTCGCTGTCATCAATCGGCAACCTCACCATCGAATAAAATGCACCCATTGGCATAGGTGAATAAACCCCCTCAATCCCGTTTAGGGCATTGATAAAATAATCCCTCCGCTGAAGATACTCCTGATAAACACCTTCCATATATTCGGGCGGGGAATCAACGGCTGCCTCGGCTACCACCTGGCCTAACATGGGAGGGCAGAGCCGTGCCATCGCTAATTTCGATATCGTTTTTAGGACCAGTTTGTTTTTGGAAACCAACGATCCGATGCGGATACCACAGGCGCTAAAACGCTTGGAAACAGAATCGACCATGACCACATTCTCGTTGATCCGCCCCAATTCCAAAACCGAATGGTGTGATTTTCCATCGTAAACAAATTCGCTGTAAACCTCATCCGCAAGCAGGAAAAGATCATATTTCAATACCAGCTCCTGAAGCTGCATCAACTCTTCCCTGGAATAGACATATCCTGTAGGATTGTTGGGATTGCAGATAAAGATCCCTTTGGTCTTTGGGGTAATCACCTTCTCAAATTCAGCGATCGAAGGAAGCTGAAAACCGGTCTCGATCGTTGAGGTGATAGGTTTGATTACGACATTATTGGCTACCGCGAAAGAATGATAATTGGCATAAAACGGTTCCGGTATAATTACTTCATCACCCGGATTGAAACAAACCATAAAGGCAAATGAGATGGCTTCTGAACCACCGGTAGTAATCAATATCTCGGATTCATCCACCTCCAGGTTCCGGTCACGGTAATATTGGGCCAGCTTCTTCCGGTAGGTATCATTTCCAAATGAATGGCCATAAGGAATCAGGTCAAAATTAAAATTACGGATACGTTCTATGGCATGCTGGGGGGTTTTGATATCGGGCTGACCAATGTTCAGGTGATACACTTTCCTTCCAAGCGATTTGGCTTTCTCGGCATACGGTACCAGCTTTCTGATGGCCGATTCGGGTAACTCCCCCCCTCTGTAAGATATTGCAGGCATTCAATTTTATTATAGTCCGGGCCAAAGATACAATTATAATTATTTTATATTTCCCCTCTAATGCTTTCTTTTTGTTAAGAAATCAGTTGAATATTTTATGATTGTAAAGCAAATCTTATCACGGCCTTCTCAAATGTAATTTTACAGATATTCTTGAAAATATGGGCTTTAGTCATAATTTGACAGGCGTTTTTTTGATTAATTTTGGGCTCTAATAAATTTAGTATATCATGATAATTGGATTACCCAAAGAAATTAAAAATAACGAAAACCGAGTTGCACTTACCCCGGCAGGCGTAGCTGAACTTGTTAAAAGGGGAAATACGGTCTGTATTCAGGCATCTGCCGGAAACGGCAGCGGATTTGCCGATGCCGAATATGTTTTGGCAGGAGGAAAAATTCTGCCAACGATTGAAGAGGTATATGCCATTGCGGATATGATCATCAAAGTAAAAGAACCGATCGAATCGGAATATCCTTTGATCAAAGAAGGACAATTAGTCTACACTTATTTCCACTTTGCTTCGTCAGAACCTTTGACCCGGGCCATGATCAGCCGAAAAGCCGTTTGTTTAGCTTACGAAACAGTCGAAATGGACGATCGTTCCTTGCCCTTGCTGATTCCAATGTCAGAAGTCGCCGGACGGATGTCAATACACGAAGGCGCTAAATACCTGGAGAAAACTTTTGGCGGCCGTGGCATGTTGCTGGGCGGTGTCCCGGGAGTGCTTCCTGCTAAGGTATTGATCCTGGGCGGCGGTATCGTTGGGACAGAAGCTGCCAAGATGGCTGCCGGTTTGGGCGCCGATGTGACCATCATGGACATCAACCTGAAGCGCTTGCGTTACCTGGACGATATTATGCCCGCCAATGTCAAAACCCAGATGTCGAACGACTATAACGTCCGTTCACAGGTAAAGGTCAGTGACCTGATTATCGGAGCGGTCCTGATTCCGGGCACCAAAGCCCCCTACGTTGTGACCAAAGACATGCTGAAAACGATGAATCCCGGTACCGTGTTGGTGGACGTGGCAGTCGATCAGGGTGGTTGCATCGAAACTACGGTACCTTCTACCCACGACCACCCGACTTATGTTGTAGATGAAGTGATCCATTATACCGTTGCCAATATGCCGGGAGCTGTTCCGCGTACCTCCACGATAGCATTGACCAATGCCACCCTTCCTTTTGCCGTAAGCCTGGCTGCCAAAGGATGGAAAAAGGCCTGCACCGATGACAAAGCCCTGCGCAAAGGCCTCAATGTCGTCAATGGTAAAGTGGTTTACAAAGGGGTTGCCGACGCCTGGGGTTTACCTTACTTTCAGGTAGAAGAAGTCTTGAAATAGTGGACAGTGAAAAATGAACGGTGAACAGTGGGGATTACAAGGCAGTTCTTCACTATTCACTGTTCGTTATTCATTGTTCACCTACCTAATATACTTGCTGATTACCTCCAGCAACTCCTCTTTTTTGATTGGTTTGGAGAGAAAATCATCACATCCCGCCTGTAAAGCGCTCGCTTTTTCTTCAGGCAATGAAAAGGCTGTTTGGGCAATTATTGGCAGTTCCGGAAATTGCTTCTTTAATATTTTCGTAGCTTCTATCCCACTCATGACCGGCATTTTCATGTCCATCAGAATAAGGTTGTAACGGTTTTTATGCACCATATCAACTGCTACTTTGCCATTTGCGGCATGATCTACCCGTTTCACGCTGTTTCTTAAGAGTATTTCAAGATACTGGTAATTAATAAACTCGTCATCTACGATAAGGAGTGCACGATCCGGCGTGGATATAGTGTTGCCTGCCGGTTGTTCTCCGGTTTTTTCCATTTCGGAGGCGATATAAGGAATGGAGAAATAAAAGCGCGAACCTTTGTTCTGTTCTGAACTAACGCCTACCCTTCCACCCATTAAATCGACCAGCTCTTTTGTGATGCTCAACCCCAGTCCAGTTCCTCTTATTGCAGAAGAAAGCGCTTGCTTGCCCCGATAAAATGATTCAAAAATTCGATCCTGTTCCTGATCCGGAATTCCTATGCCGGTATCTTTAACGTAAAATTCAATATTATTTTCTTTTAGGTCAAACCCTATCTCAACGCTGCCTTTAGAGGTATATTTTAGGGCATTGGAGACGAAATTGGTTAACACCTGCCTCACTTTGTCTGCGTCAGACAAAATAACAAGTTCTTTGTATCGATCCGGAATATTTAATACTATTTCAATTTCTTTTCTCACCTCCGGAAGGTTAAACATACCGGAAACCTCCGCAACCAAATTTGCAGGATAAAATTTGACCTTATTCAGGGGCATTTTCTCGCTTTGCAACCGCGAAAGCTGAATCATATCATCAATCAATGTAAGCAACTGATTGGAACTTTGCCGTATGATGGCTGCATATTGATTCTTCATATCCCCATCTGCCTCTGCCATCAAGTCTGAAAAACCCATGATAGCGTTCATGGGCGTCCTAATTTCGTGACTCATGTTGTTGAGCAGTGCCGATTTCAACCGGTCAGACTCCTCCGCTTTCTCTTTGGCTTTAATTATTCCTTCCTCATTCAGTTTACGTTCGGTGATGTCATTCACAAAAGCTATAAGTCCGTTTACCTCGCCATTGTCCCCAAATACCGGTATCTTATCCGTGTGAAGCCATCTAATGTCGCCGGAAGAGGCATTGATTTGTTCACTTATCCCCAATTTAGGCCGACCGGATTTAAATACTTCGAGGTCATCGTCAAAAAACTGTTTGGCAAAATCAGGGAAGAGTTCTTCTGCGGAATGACCTTCTATCTCTTCTTTGGTCAGGCCAATATCATTGCAAACCTGCCTGTTCACGCGCAAAAACCGGTTATGGATATCCTTGTACCAAATCTGAGCGGGCACCAGCTCAAAAATAGCTTCAAACTCATTTTTCTGTACTTGCAAAGAACGCTCAAAAAGCCTGCACCGGTCTATCTCAGCGCGCAACTCCTCCGTCCTTTCATCTATCTTTGATTGAAGTTCGTCCTGCTGTGATTTTACTTGAGCGCGATACTCCAGATTCTCAAGATAAATAGCCAGCATATTGACAAAATTGCCCACTACTGATTCGTAAAAACCTATATCAAAGTCCTCTGTCACCAAAAGCAACAAATATCCGAAAGAATGATCGACTGTTCGTAAAGGAAAGGATAACAGGTTTTTCGCAACTGGCAAGGGTACCAAAAATGAGGGATTATTTTTAGCCCCTGCCATGGCTTTCAACAATCCGGATGAGGCATCAAATGTGTCCCCCAGGGGTTTTTCCGATCCGTACAGACAAAAACTGCACTGGCGAACGCCTGGAATATCTTTAATGGCCTGTGCCGCAAATTCGCCCATTTTGGCGGCATTGGGGAAAATATGAAGCACACTCTGAGCGGCAAAAAGCCGGCTCAACACGTGTGACCCTGTTTCAAAATCTGCGGACGCTTGTTTCTTCATCCCGCTTTATAATTAAGAAGCCCCGGTTTTCAGGTATTCTCCGGTAGTAACGTAGACATCCCGGTTCATTTTGTGAGTTTGACCCCAACTAACGCGGGATGTTTAATTCCACTACCAATTTAATCATTTTTCCGGAAAATCAAATACTTTTCTGTTTCGTCAGTCTATTTTTTTAGGTATCATAAAAGAAAACTTACTCCCTTTACCAACTTTGCTTTCAACCCAAATTTTGCCTCCATGCCTTTCGATAAATTCTTTGCACAGGATCAGCCCAAGACCCGTACCCATTTCATTTTGGGTACCTTTATTTGAATAACTTTCATCAAGACGGAACAACTTACTCAAAACATCTGTTTGTATGCCAACTCCGTTATCGCTGACAGAAACTTTCAAATCCTGTTCCAACTGCTCGGCTGAAACAACAATAGACCCTCCGGGGTTTGTGAATTTGATGGCATTCGAAATCAGGTTCCTCAAAATGGAACCAATCATCTCCTTATCAGCAAATACAATAACACTTTGTGGCAGTTTTTTTGTAATTGTAATCGATTTGTGTAAGGCAGCATCACCCAATATTTCGGTAGCATCCGTGATTAATGTGACAATTTCTGTATTTTCAGGATTAAACGCCATTCTGCCGGTTTGTGAACGCGACCATTCCAACAAGTTCGAAAGTAAATCCAAAGCACGTTGCGACGAATTTTGAATGATCTTAGCATATTCCTCAATGTCTTCAAGATTTTTTTCGCGGACCTGTTGTTCCAGAATGGAACTAAAACCCACAATGCTGTTGAAAGGGCTTTTCAAATCGTGTGAAATGATGGAGAAAAATTTATCTTTAGTAGCATTGGATTCACGTAATTCAGCTTCACTTTTTTTCAGCGCCTCGTTTGCCCTTCGACTTTCAATTACGTTGGCAATTTGACTTGCAATAGAATCCAGAAAACTTAGATGTTCCTCTTGGTATATGTTTTCTTCCTGGTAATGCTGAAGCACCAACACACCAATTATTCTTGAAGATATTTGCAATACTACACCTATCCAGGATGGGGCAACAGAACCAATCAACTCGATTTTGTTTTGATCTTTTAACTGTTGAAATACTTGCGGGGTGATAATTAACGATTTCCCGGAATGAAAAACATAAGAAATACAGCTTTTCGACAAAGCCAACGGCTGTGGGGCGACATCGAATTGATCAACATAATAAGGAAAGCTAAAAAGTCCGGTATTCTCATCATAAAGTGCAAAAAAACAATTCTCGGCATAGACTACTTTCCTGAGTGAATGGTGTATCAATTCCATTAATTCAGTCAAATTTGAGGTAGTAGAAACGCTGTGGCCGATTTCCGATTGAATTTGCATTTCCAGTTCCCGTTTTTTGCTTTCGGTAATGTCCTCCACCATCCCTTCAAAATATTGTATCCGCCCTTCACTGTCACGAAAAACCCTGGCACTTTCCCTTACGTAGAGAATGGAGTTGTCTACCCTTTTCCAGGCTGACTCCAATCCCTTTACCTCACCATCCTTTTCAATTTTCCGAATGAAATCAGAACGCTGATATTCAGGGGCATAATAATCATTTTCAAGGTTGCGTTTTTTAAGCTCTTCAAAATTCTCATATCCCAACATTTCTACAAGAGTCGGATTGGCCATTAGTACCCTTCCATCCGGGGAAGTGCGGTAAATGCCTATCGTCGAATTTATAAATATACTACGAAACCTTTCTTCACTCTCACGCAAAGTTTCTATTTCTCGTTCTGCCTTTTCGACACCCTGAAAAATATTTTTAGTCAAACGTATGACCACTAAAGTTGTTACTATACTGAAAAAGATGGTCAATGATGACAATAAAAGGGCTGGATTTATATGTAAATCATCTGCAAGGATAATGTTTAATAAGCCCTCAAGAATGATAACAGAGAGCACCACAGGCAAAATGGCGCGAAGTATCCTGGCCCTCGGGGATCTTCCAATGAACTGACGAAGATAAATACCCTTGGACCTGCCATACCAAAAAATGGCCTTCGAATAATCGTGCCCCTGATTAGTTTTAAAATTATTCATAAAATACTCAGCCTGACGGAAAATACTTGACATATATCCAAGCAGCGCTTATTCATGGACCGCTATTGTTTCCATTTCTAAAGGGGAACAACCAAATAATATCCCAGGAATATAGTAGGGGTATATTCCTGAGAGGAACCATGTATAAACATCAATTTTAAGTTGCCTGATATTAACAACTTAAATCTTTTTCAAAGTTATTTGTTTTATCGAAGCAACAAAAGCCGGTCTTCCAATATCTTGATCTTTTCTTCAATGTCGGCCTGCTTCTTCCTTTCAAGTTCGACCACTTTGGCTGGCGCGCTGCTGACAAATTTTTCGTTTCCTAATTTTTTCAAGACCACCTCCAGGAAGCCTTTGTTGTAGGCAAGTTCTTCATTGATTTTGGCAAGTTCCTCAGCAACATCAACATTTCCAACAAAAGGAATATAATAGGCGGTAGCTTTGACCATAAACGCAGCCGCACCGGCAACCTCCTCCGAACAGATTTCGAGTTTGGAAACGTTGCCTAATTTCGAGACAACTTGATTGTATTCAGGAACATAGCCTTTTTCACCCGGGGTAATATAGAGTTCTATTTCTTCTCTGTTCGCAATATTTTTCTCTTTACGGATAGTCCGGATACCAGAAACAACTTCTTTGGCCAACTCAAACCTTTCACAAAGCGCTGCGTTTCTGCCGGAAGCTTTCGGCCAGGAGGCCATCATAATGGATTCGCCCGCTTTTCTGTTGCCAATCAACTGCCAGATTTCTTCACTGATAAATGGCATGAAAGGGTGCAACAAACGAAGCACATCATCCAGTATTTCAATAACTTCTGAATAAGTTTTCTGATCAATCGGTTGTTGGTAGGCTGGTTTGATAATCTCGAGCAACCAACCCGAAAATTCATCTCGGATGGTGGCATAAATGGTCATCAAAGCATCATTCAAACGGTATTTTTCGAAGTGGTCGTCCATTAATACAATGGCCTCATCAAGCTTGGCCCTGAACCATTCTATCCCTAACCGGGAATGTTCAGGCTGAGGTATTGCAGCATCTATGTCCCATCCGTTGATCAACCGGAAAGAGTTCCATACCTTGGTCAGGAAGCCCCTGCCCTGCTCGGTAAGCGACTCATCAAAAAGGATATCGTTCCCGGCAGGGGAACAAAGCAACATCCCGACCCTGACGCCGTCTGCACCATATTTGGCAATCAGGTCGAGCGGATCAGGAGAGTTGCCCAGCGACTTGGACATTTTTCTTCTCAGCTTGTCGCGGACGATGCCGGTGAAATAGACATTTTTAAAAGGAAAATTTCCTTTGTATTCGTAACCTGCGATCACCATCCGGGCTACCCAGAAAAAAATAATCTCAGGCGCAGTAACCAAATCGTTGGTGGGATAGTAGTAATCCAAGTCGCGTGTATCGTTAGGATCTTCCTTTTCGAAAACCGAAATCGGCCAAAGCCAGGAAGAAGCCCAGGTGTCCAGCACATCTTCATCCTGACGCAAATCCTTTGCTTCCAGGGTACTATTGCCCGTCTGTATCTTTGCCAAAACCAATGCTTTTTCATCCGTTTCAGCAACCACGAAAGTATTGTCAGGCAGATAATAGACCGGTATACGGTGTCCCCACCATAATTGACGAGAGATACACCAGTCTTTGATGTTCTCCATCCAGTGACGGTAGAGATTTTTGAATTTGGACGGATAGAACCGGATGGTATCGGTCTCTACTGCTTCCAGTGCCGGCTTGGCCAACTCACTCATCTTCAAAAACCATTGGGCCGAGAGTTTCGGTTCAATCGGTACATGGGTCCGCTCTGAATAACCTACTTTGTTGTTGTAATCTTCAATCTTTACCAGATTCCCGGCAGTTTCCAGCATTGGAATAATCTGTTTACGCGCCTCAAAACGATCGACTCCGACCAAAAGCTGCGCTTTTTCACTCAGCGTGCCATCGTCGTTAAAGGTGTCGATCACCTCCAGTTTGTGGCGGATGCCTATTTCGTAGTCGTTGGTATCGTGTGCCGGTGTGATTTTGAGACAGCCAGTACCAAAGTCCATCTCTACATATTCATCCTGAATAACCGGTACACTGCGGTTCACCAATGGAACCAGTACCCGCTTGCCTACCAGATGTTTGAAGCGTTCATCAGCAGGATTGACACAAACAGCCGTGTCGCCCAAAATAGTTTCGGGACGGGTGGTTGCAACGGTAATATATTGATCGACAGTACCTTCTATCAGATAGCGAACGTAATACAATTTAGATTGCTCTTCACGGTAGATCACCTCTTCGTCAGATAGTGCCGTCTTCGCTGCAGGATCCCAGTTGACCATGCGAACACCACGGTAAACGTAACCTTTATTGTAAAGGTCAACAAATGTACGTATTACAGAAGCAGAACGTATCTCGTCCATCGTAAAGGCGGTACGGTCCCAGTCACAGGAGGCACCGAGTTTTTTGAGTTGTTCAAGAATGATCCCTCCATGTTTGTGGGTCCACTCCCAGGCATGCTCCAAAAATTGATCACGGGTAAGGCTATCTTTTTTTATCCCCTCTTTTAACAACTTGTCGACTACTTTGGCTTCCGTAGCGATCGAAGCATGATCAGTGCCCGGCACCCAACATCCGTTCTTCCCCAACATCCTGGCACGGCGCACCAACACATCCTGAATGGTATTGTTCAGCATGTGCCCCATGTGAAGCACACCCGTCACATTGGGCGGAGGGATCACGATCGTATAGGGTTCGCGTGAGTCTGGCTCTGAATGGAAAAATTTTTGCTCCATCCAGAAGCTGTACCATTTGTCTTCGACGGTCGTTGGGTCGTATTTTACCGGGATATCCTTTATCATTTTAATGAATTATACTTTAAAATCAATTTTTGGAAGATGCATCACTCCTTAATCTTTTACAAGTTGACAAAAATAGGAAAAACGAACCAATAAGAAAGGAAAGACGCGATCATTCTCAATTCTAATTTTGGCTAAAGCCCTAATTCATTTACATTCCCTATCCGTCAGCTAAAGCTGATGGCAATGAAAAACCCGGGTATTAGTACGCGATTCGTGTTCTCAACTCTTTCCATAGTATTTTGCTAAGCAGAAAATCGTTTTTCTCCCTGAATTACCTTAAATTGTATTATATTTTCAAATTATTACAGCGGAATTTCGCCTTCATTGCCGTCAGCTTTAGCTGACGGATAAAAAGATCAGAACAAAAATCCGGCTTTAGCCAAATATAAAAAAGTAACTATGTCATTCGTTAAGATATGGGTACATCTGGTTTTTGCGACCAAATTTAGGGAGCACTTGTTTTCCAAAGAAATAAGCCATGCAATTCATGAACACATAATGTCAAACTGTAAAAAGAAAGAGATCTTTTTGCAAGCAATAAATGGTTCTGTTGAACATGTTCATTGCTTAATCTCATTAGGAAAAGACCAATCTATTGCACAAGTAGTTCAACTTATTAAAGGGGAATCTTCTTTTTGGATCAATCAAAATCATTTGCTGCCCAATAAATTCTCCTGGCAAGATGACTATTTTGCAGTGTCGGTGAGTGAATCACATCTGGAAAATGTAGTTAAATACATCAAAAATCAGGAAGAGCATCATAGAATTAAGCCTTTTTCGGAGGAGGTTGAAGAATTTATTGCAAAGTATGGCTTCAAACTTATCAAAGATGAGTAAAATCTATTATCCAAATTTTGGCTAAAGCCTTGTTCTATCGTCATTCCCTGACCCGTCAGCTAAAGCAGACGGCAATGTAAGACCACCTCTATTTTCCCGATCAAATCATCTTTTTTTCATGGCCGTTGGCTTTAGCCAACGGATCTGCAATAATAAATAAGCCAAGGCTTTAGCCAAATTCCGTATCAGGGCATGGCTAAAGCCAATTTCAATGACAATTCTCTTATCCGTCAGCTAAAGCAGACGGCAATGAAGAGTCTGTGACATCTAATAGAATTTCTTAATCCCAATTACCTCCCTAACCTCCTTCAAGGTCCTGGAAGCCGAGGCCCTGGCCTTTTCTGCCCCCAGCTTTGCCACTTTGGAGAGATAGGCCTCATCAGCCAGGAGCGATTCTATCCTTTCCCTGATCGGCGTGTTAAATTTGATAATATCTTCGGCAAGCTGCTTTTTCAAATCACCATAGCGGATGGAGCAGTTGTTGTATTGGAGGTCAAAATGCGCCACTACATCGGGTGTTGAGACCACATCCAGTAACGTGAAAAGATTCTGGATTACCTCGGGCTTTTGCTGATTTGGTATCGTCGGACCACTATCGGTCACGGCTTTCATCACCTTTTTGCGGATTACTCCGGGCGCGTCGGCCAAAGAGATGGCATTTCCTTCTGATTTGCCCATCTTGCCGGAACCGTCCAATCCCGGGATCTTCACCATATCCTGTCCCTCAAAAACATAGGGTCGCGGAATCGGAAAGAGCTCAACATTGTACATCCGGTTGAAACGACGGGCAAACGTACGGCCCATCTCCAGATTTTGCTCCTGGTCCTTCCCTACCGGGACCAAATGCGCCTTGTGAATAATAATATCCGCCGCCATCAAAACCGGATAGGTTAACAATCCGGCATTGACATTATCGGGGTGTTTCCTGGCTTTTTCCTTGAAAGAAGTAGTCCTTTCCAACTCGCCCAAATAGGCATTCATGTTGAGCAAGAGGTAAAGTTCAGCCACCTCAGGCACATCGCTTTGAATAAAAACGGTCGCTTTTTCAGGATCGATTCCGCAGGCCAGGTATTCGGCTAACACTTGCCTGACATTGGCATAAAGATGTTCGGGGGTCGGATGTGTAGTGAGGGAATGAAGATCGGCGATAAAAAAATAGGTGTCGTGATGGTGCTGCATCTCGACGAAATTTTTTACCGCTCCAAAGTAATTACCGAGATGCAGGTTCCCGGTCGATCTTATTCCACTGACAACTGTAGGCATATGAAGTTTATTTATTCATGGACAATTGACAATGGACAATTGACAATTATGCATGTGATGTATTTATAAAAAAAAAAGCAGAACCAGCTTGATCTGTTGGTTACTTTGCCGCAAAAATAGCAAAACTCATCTATTGGACATTATAAATCTGACTTTATGAGTTTTTTTGAAGTCGTCTTTTTTCTTCACAACTCCTTTCAAGGAATTGAATCCTACTTCTACACCTTTGTGTAAACCTTTGAGACCTTCGTGGTTAAACACCTATTGCACAATCTCGAAATTTTC
>JAMDDG010000376.1 GCA_023488865.1 Bacteroidota bacterium
GGTTGAGTTTTGAAGTTTTTTGCTCTTTTCAAAGAAGAAAAGAGATTCAGATGGTCCGTTCATCTAAGGGTTAGGATTCAAGATTTTCATTCTTGCCATAGGGGTTCGAATCCCCTACGGACTACTAGCAGGATATAGCTTTTAATTTTTCGGCAAAATTGTGCCGTAACAAAAAAAGTGTTAATTTTACGACCCCAAACAGGGAAGTTACAGATGGTCTGTTCATCTAAGGGTTAGGATTCAAGATTTTCATTCTTGCCATAGGGGTTCGAATCCCCTACAGACTACATTAATTATTTGACATAGAAATTTTTAAACAATGGCAAACCATAAGTCGTCTATCAAAAGAGCAAAACAGAGTGAAGTTCACCGTCTTCACAACAAGTATTATTCAAAATCTACCCGGAACGCCGTTCGTGAATTGCGTTTAACTACTGAAAAAGAAAAAGCTGCAGAGCTGCTTCCCAAAGTAGTAGGTATGTTGGATAAACTGGCTAAAACCAATGTGATCCACAAAAACAAAGCGTCAAACCTGAAATCAAGCTTGACGCTGCACGTCAACGCACTTTAATTAGTTCAAACAATATTAAGTCGATAGGGTGCCCAAATTGGGTGCCCTTTTTTGTGCTTTATTTTCGCTTTTCTCCAAATTTTGTTGTAACTTGAGGTTGAAGACTGGACCGTTCAACCACCCGGCCATCCTTTTAAGATCATGGGTAATTATGGAAAACTTGGCATCAAAGCGTGGGCAGTTGAGGATCGCCCAAGGGAAAAAATGATCAACAGGGGAATCTCCTCCCTAACGGATGCTGAATTAATTGCCATCCTCATCACGAGCGGCAACAGCAAAGAATCGGCTGTTGAGTTATCCCGCAGGATCATGGACTCCGTCCACCATAACTTGCACGAGTTAGGCAAACTGAATTGCGATGAACTGAAGCGGTTCAGGGGCATTGGGGAAGCCAAGGCCATTACACTGATCGCAGCCATGGAGCTTGGCAGGAGAAGAAACCAATCGCAAGCCTTAGAGAAAGCGCAGATCAGGGAAAGCAAAGATGCAGCCAATTATCTTCGCCCTGAGATTGGCGATCTCGCTTACGAGGAGTTTTGGGTCCTTTTTCTCAACCGACAGAACAAAGTAATCGACAAACAAAAGCTAAGCCAGGGTGGAATGACCGGTACGGTCATCGATGTACGTCTCGTGATGAAATTAGCCTTGGAGAAACATGCTATCTCTTTGATATTCTGCCACAATCATCCATCCGGAAACCTTGAACCCAGCGATGCAGACAAAAAAATTACCCGGCAGTTGAAAGAGGCGGCAGCCCTGATGGAGATTCCGGTAATTGATCATTTAATCGTAACCCAATCTGGATTTTTTAGTTTTGCTGATGAGGGGATGTTGTAATTATTAAAAAGATATTTTTCTTATTTTAGCCAAAAATCTCTCATGGTACACATACTGGGTGACGGTAATTCCCTCTTCAACCAATACCTCTCTGAAATACGCGACGAAGTAATTCAAAAAGATCCCCTCCGGTTCAGAAAAAATCTCGAGCGGATTGGCGAAATTTTTGCATACGAGATCAGCAAAGAACTCCCTTACAAACTCAAAGAAGTGACCACATCCCTTGGAGTTGCCAAAATGAGGGTGCTCGAACAACAGCCTGTTTTGGCAACTATTTTGAGGGCCGGATTGCCCCTGCACCAGGGATTGTTAAACTGTTTCGACCAGGCTGAAAACTGTTTTATCTCCGCCTACCGTAAATACGATCCTAATGGTAATTTTCATATTGATTTTCAATATATTGCATCACCCCTCCTCGACAATAAAATAGTAATTCTTTCTGATCCGATGCTCGCAACCGGCTCTTCCATGGAGGTTGGTTATCATGCCCTGCTCGAAAAGGGGGAACCGAAACACATTCATTTGGTTTCGTTGATTGCCAGCAGACAAGGGATCGATTACATTCAAAGCAAATTGCCCAACGACCTGGTAACCATCTGGGTAGGGGCCATCGATCCGGAGATGACGCCAAAATCTTACATCGTTCCTGGGTTGGGAGACGCCGGCGATTTGGCATACGGCTCAAAAATTGACTCCAAAGAGATTGTCCCTCATCCTCACTTTTAGCAGGAGGAAGTTAATTTTCAGTAAAAAGCCAGACCTTTGAGGTGTCGTTGCACTTTTGCAACATCCCGGTTACGGTCATTCCTGTAACCGGATCTTTCAAGTTGGGAGCTATTTCGGCTAACGGAACAAGAACAAATTTCCGTTTGGCAATCCTCGGATGAGGAATAGTTAACCCACTGCTGTTGATTACCTGGGAACCGTAATAGAGCAGATCAATATCAATGGTTCTGGGTTCATATCCTTCCCTGTTTCTGACGCGTCCTAATTGACTCTCAATTTGTTGCGTATGCAGGAGGACCTCGAAAGGTGACAATGGTGTTTCGATTATAATCACCTGATTTAGAAAAAGTTCAGACTCAAAACCCCACGATTCGCTTTCGTACAGTGAAGAAATTGCTTTTTGTGGCCCAATCTCACTGTTTAACAATTTGATTGCACTGGAAAAAATTTCCGGTCTGTTCCCCCTATTTCCACCTAAAATGAGATAAACTAACGACATAGTGCGTATCTTTGTAACAATCGCGGTTGTATTGAGACTACCTATATGTAGGATCGATAAAATTATAATTAAAAATTAATCCGGACATGAAATTTTTTTGGAAAGCTTTTTTTGCTTCGCTCGCTGCCATTGTTGTGGCAACCCTCCTCTTCATTGTTATCATTGCAGGTTTAGTCTCTTCATTGGCAGTCATAAGCGAACAGCCGATTACAGTCAAGGAGCATTCTTTGCTAATTTTAAAATTGGATAACCGGATAGTTGAGCGGAAATCTACCAACCCATTCGAGGATATTGAGATTCCGGGAATGGAGAAATCTAGCACGACTGGATTAAACCAAATTTTTCATGCCATTCACCAAGCCAAAAATGATGATAAAATCAAGGGTATTTACCTCGAATTGTCAGAAATAAGCGCAGGATACGCTACCGCGGATGAGATTAGAAATGCATTGATCGATTTCAAAAAAAGCGGAAAATTCATCTATGCCTATTCGGATGCAATTTCACAAAAGGCCTATTATCTGGCTTCCGTAGCGGATAGTTTGATGTTGAACCCTGCCGGGATGTTCGATTTCAGGGGACTGAGCGCTGAGCATACTTTTTTCAAAAAAGCTTTAGACAAGTTTGGTATTGAAGTGCAGATTGTTCGTGGAAAAGACAACAAATTTAAGTCGGCTGTCGAACCTTTTATGTTTGATAAGATGAGCCAGGCCAACAAGGAGCAAACTACGCTTTACCTGGCAACCATCTGGAACCATCTTTTGAAGGGGATCTCCTCGGCCCGAAAAATTTCTATTGACAACCTGAATGAATATGCCAATTCGGTGATGACCTTTCGTACCGCCGAAACAGCCAGGAATAGTCATTTCTTCGATAACCTTAAATACCGTGATCAGGTATTATCCGACCTCAGGTTGTTAGCCGGTTTAAAGGAGAATGCAGAAATTCCGATTGTTACAGTTTCAGAATACGATAAAATTTCGACAGGAGCAAAAGCTAAGGCGTTGATTAAAAATAAGATAGCTGTAGTATATGCAGAAGGTGAGATTGATACCGGCTCCGGAAATAGTTCGCATGATATAAATTCAAAAGATCTTTCAGAAGGGATACGCGAGGCCCGTATTGACACTACCGTGAAAGCTATCGTCTTGAGGGTTAACTCCCCGGGTGGATCTGCTTTTGGATCTGAAGTAATTTGGAGAGAGGTCAAACTGGCACAAGCGGTAAAACCTGTTATCGTCTCAATGGGCGATTATGCAGCGTCCGGCGGGTACTATATATCTTCTCCTGCAGCGGTAATTATTGCCAATCCGACCACCATAACCGGTTCAATCGGGGTGTTTGGCACTATTCCCAATTTCAGTGATTTACTGAATAATAAAATAGGGATCACATTCGACGGGGTAAAGACCAATGAACATAGTGACATGCCTTCCGTCACCAGAAAAATGACGCCTTTTGAAACAAACCTGATGCAAAGTTATGTTGAGAATACCTACGGGACTTTTTTGTCGCATGTTGCTGACGGACGAAAGATGACAGCGGCCGGAGTTGACTCAATTGGACAGGGACGAGTCTGGAGCGGTGTTAATGCCAAGAATATTCATTTGATCGATGATTTCGGCGGTTTGAAAGAGGCGCTTAAAATTGCTGCTGATAAAGCCGGGATTGCCGAATACCGTATCAAAGAGTTGCCTAAGCTAAAAGATCCTTTTTCCGAACTGCTGAAGAATTTTTCGGTCCGTATGCAAAATAAGGTGATGGAGTCGATGATGGGAACTTCCTACAATTATTGGAAAAACTTATCAAGGGAAGCCAATGCAAAAGGGATTTATGCCCGTATGCCATTTAATCTTGAAATTAATTAGCCGTTTTGAAGAAATTTGTACTTTTTCTTTTCTCGTTGGTTTACGGAATGGTGGTTAATTTCCGTAATACACTCTTCAATCTGAATATTCTCAGGAGCAGGGAGTTTGAGGTACCGATCATCTCGATTGGCAATATCACGGTAGGGGGAACCGGGAAAACACCCCATACGGAATATTTGATCCAACTTCTGGGCAAAAAGTTCAATATAGCCGTGTTGAGCCGCGGTTACAAGCGTAAAACCAAAGGATTTATGTTCGTCGAGACCAGCTCTACCAGCAAGCAGGTTGGGGACGAACCGTTGCAAATAAAGACGAAATTTCCGTCAATTATGGTTGCCGTTGATGAAAAGAGGGTGCGTGGAGTGGAGAAGATTTTGGAAATCAGCGAAAAAAGACCGGATGTTATTATTCTGGACGATGCTTTCCAACACCGGTATATCACACCTTCGATCAATATTCTGCTGGTAGATTTTTCACGAATGATCACAGAGGATAGTTTGCTTCCCCTGGGCCGTTTGAGGGAGCCGGCTTCCAACCGTGACCGCGCAAACATCATCATTGTGACCAAGTGCCCAAAGGAGATCAGACCGATTGATGAGCGGATTATTACCAAAGATCTTCATATCTGGCCTTACCAGGATTTGTTTTTTTCGCATCTGAAATATGGTGAATTAACTCCGCTTTTCCCTGAAAAGGTGACAGGGCAGAAACCATGTTTAGATGGAGAGATTGGGATCCTTCTTTTGACCGGGATTGCCAATCCTCAACCATTGAAAGATAAACTATTAAAAACCACAAGATCTGTCGTGTCCGCAGAATTTCCTGATCATTATTCTTTTACTCTTGAGGATATGGAAAAGGTGGCCGGTCAGTTTGAGGCGATGACAGAAGCAAAGAAAATAATCGTAACAACTGAAAAAGATACTTTCCGCATCCTTGAACTTGAGAATTTGCCGGATGTAATTGCTTTGAATTTATATTATATTCCGATTGAAGTGAGGTTCATCAATCAAACAGAGAACGATTTTGATAAGAAAATAATGAAATATGTTGGAGAAAATAAAAGCAACTTCGAGCTACATTCTCGAAAGAACAAAGTTTAAATCTGAGGTAGCCATCATTCTTGGAACTGGACTGGGTGGCCTGGTTAAAGAGATCGATATAGAATTTGCCATACCTTATTCCGAAATCCCCAATTTCCCGGTTTCTACGGTAGAAGGACACAAGGGACAGTTGATTTTTGGTACATTGGGCGGGAAAAAAGTGATTGCCATGCAAGGCCGGTTCCACTATTATGAAGGTTACAGCATGAAAGAGCTAACCTTCCCTGTCAGGGTAATGAAAGCGATGGGCATCAAGACGCTCTTTGTCTCCAATGCCAGCGGCGGCTTGAACCCAAAATATAAAGTAGGCGATGTGATGATGATCAACGATCATATCAATATGTTCGGTGACCATCCGCTGTTAGGGCCTAATGTAAATGAGCTGGGCCCCAGGTTTCCGGATATGAGCCAGCCCTATAACCTCCACCTTCGTAACCTTGCACTGAAAATTGCCTTACAAAACCGGATTGATTTGAAAGAAGGGGTTTACGTTGGCGTATCCGGGCCCACTTTTGAAACGCCTGCCGAATACAAAATGTATAGAATCCTGGGTGGTGATGCGATTGGTATGTCGACGGTCCCGGAAGTGATCGTTGCCCGGCACATGGATATCGCCGTTTTTGGTATTTCCATCATTACTGACAGTGGCGTCCCCGGCGAGATTGTTGAAATTTCGCACGAAGAAGTTCAGGCCGTAGCCATGCAGGCCGAACCTAAAATGAGCCTGATTATCCGCGAACTGATTGCCTCTTTGTAATCAATAAAAAGTATAAAAAGGAAGAGGTTGCTTGTGTGGCAACCTCTTCCGAATCTGATTCAACGCTCATTGTTTTCACATCAATTTTTTGTACCGGATCCGGTGAGGCGTGGCATCGCCCAATCTTTTTTTCTTGTTCTCTTCATATTCTGAATAGCTTCCCTCAAAGAAATAGATTTGTGAATCTCCCTCAAAAGCCAGGATATGCGTGGCGATCCTGTCCAAAAACCACCGGTCATGCGAGATGACCACACAGCAACCGGCAAAACTGTCGAGTCCCTCTTCCAATGCCCGTAAAGTATTGATGTCGATGTCATTGGTTGGCTCATCCAAAAGCAACACATTGGCCCCTGATTTTAGCGTGAGCGCCAGGTGAAGCCTGTTTCGTTCACCTCCCGATAATACACCGCATTTTTTCTCCTGATCAGATCCGCTGAAATTGAATTTGGATACGAAGGCCCTGGCATTGATCATCCTTCCGCCAACCAACACCTCATCGGTACCGCCTGATAAAATCTGATAAACAGTTTTCTCCGGGTCAATCTCTGCATGAGATTGATCGGCATACCCTATTTTTACGGTTTCACCTACCGTGAAGGTTCCGGAATCGGAACTTTCAAGTCCCATAATCATTCGGAACAGGGTAGTTTTTCCAGCGCCGTTAGGCCCGATCACGCCAACGATCCCATTGGGCGGAAGTGTGAAATTGAGGTTTTCAAAGAGTAAGCGTTCGCCATAACCTTTTGAGACATTCTCTGCGATGATTACTTTGTCCCCCAGACGAGGTCCGTTGGGGATAAAAAGTTCCAGTTTATCCTCTTTTTGTTTAACATCCTCGTTGAGCAGTTTCTCATAAGCTCCCAACCTGGCCTTTGATTTCGCCTGCCTGGCCTTGGGGCTCATTCTGACCCATTCCAGCTCCCGTTCGAGGGTTTTACGGCGTTTCGAAGCACCTTTTTCCTCCATCTCGAGACGCTTTTGTTTCTGTTCAAGCCAACTGGAATAATTCCCTTTCCAGGGGATGCCTTCACCACGGTCGAGTTCCAGGATCCAACCGGCTACATTGTCGAGGAAATAGCGATCGTGGGTGATACAAATCACCGTTCCCGGGTATTGTTGCAGGTGTTGTTCAAGCCAGTCGATTGATTCTGCATCCAGGTGGTTGGTTGGCTCGTCCAATAACAGGATATCAGGCTGTTTCAGTAGCAATCTGCACAAAGCGACCCTGCGGCGTTCGCCTCCTGAAAGAACGGTAACAGGGGTGTCCCCGTCCGGACAGCGAAGGGCATCCATGGCGCGTTCCAGTTTATTTTCGAGGTTCCAGGCGTCAGTTGCATCAATTTTCTCTTGCAGTTTGGCCTGACGTTCCATCAGCTTGTCCATCTTATCCGGATCTTCGTAAACTTCAGGTAACCCAAACTGCAGGTTGATATTCTCGAATTCTGCGAGCAAGTCGACAATTTCCTGCGCCCCTTCCTGAACGATGCCCATCACCGTTTTGGCGGGATCCAACTGCGGATCCTGAGATAAGTGGCCCACAGTATAACCTGGAGAGAAGGCCAACTCGCCGTTGAAATCTTTCTCAATTCCGGCGATAATCTTCAACAAAGTTGACTTACCAGAACCGTTCAATCCAATGATACCAATCTTGGCACCCAGGAAAAAAGAAAGTGAAATATCTTTAATAACCTGTTTTTGAGGCGGGTAAGTTTTACTCACCTTGTACATCGAAAATATAATTTGCTTATCGTCGCTCATCTGTCTATTTTTTTAAATATGTTGCAAAATTCGTCTTTTCCTTTGGAATGACAAATGTTAAAAGATTTTTAGTCCTAACACAGGTTAATTGTTTTTAATGCTAAATTTGAATACAAAAGAACCTTAATATTATCATCATGAGAAAATTTCTAACCCGTCTTTTGGTTATCCTTGTTCTTCTAATAGGCTCTTACGTTTACTGGAAATACTATTATACCTACAGCGAAGGCTACCGGGCCGGTTTGTTGCAAAAATTTTCCAGCAAAGGGTCCCTCTTTAAAACTTACGAAGGGGAAATTATCTTGAGTAGCGTCCAATCTGCCAACAACATAGCCCTTGCTTCGGAGAAATTTTTCTTTTCGGTAACGGAAGAAGAAGTAGCAAATAAAATTGAAAGATTACAGGGTGAAAACGTGGTTGTGCACTATACCCAAAAAAACGCCACGCTACTCTGGAGGGGTGAAACGCCTTATCTTGTTGACAGTGTGATCCCCAGTCATATTTTTAAAGGGGAGAAGCAATAAATGGGTAATGTAGTCACAGCGTCAGGACCGCTTTGGGATCTTCAATTGCTGTCCCGGGTATAGCCCCCTGACATTGTGGATGTTGTTAAATTCCCTCAAATCAGCATCAGTAATGCCGGGGAATTTTTTAGCAATGGTGAAAAGGCTGTCCCCTCGTTGAACAATATAGAGGATATATTCGCCTGATGCATCAGATTCACCTTTTGAATCCGTAACTACAGCAGGGGTATCCGTTTTATTTTCTTTTACACCGGATGAATTGTTCGCCAATTCTTGTTGACCGATTTTGGGCTTTTCAATGACAGCTTCTTTGTTCTTTAAAGACTTTCCGGGTACGTAGATAGCAATGCGTTGCCCAATTTGCAGCGTTTTTTTCCTAAAATTGTTCCATGCTCTTAAATCGTTGATTGTAACCCTGTATTTACTGGCAATTAAACCTAAATTTTCGCCGGATCTAACCACATGGGTGATTTCCCTCATTCCGTCCACTGAAACTACTTTTGAGCTGTGCCCACTGCTTTTGAGCGGAACTAATTGGTTGTTGGGGAAGTACCTGTCGCGGTCGTAGGCGAATATTTGGTTCTCGTTGTCGATGAAAGCAGATACGGCGTCGTTGGGCAACTTTAGGATATATGGTTTGTCCGGCCTGGCCGGAATAATATCGCGACGATATTGTGGGTTCAATTGTCTAAGCTCCTCGACAGAAATATTCATTACTGCTGCCAATTGACCAAAATTCAGGTAGTTATGAACTTTAATTGTGTCTGTTATGACTTTGAAAGCTGGTTCAGCCGCTTCCAGTTTATGCTGTTTTGCATAGTGTACCATATAGGATGCAGCAATAAAAACGGGTATGTATCCACGTGTTTCCCTGGGCAATGAGTGGTAAATTGCCCAATAACTTTGTTTACCTCCATTGCGCCTGACCGCTTTGTTAATATTCCCGGGACCGCAGTTATAAGCAGCAATCACTACATGCCAGTCGCCGTAGATTGCATAGAGGTCGCGAAGGTACCTGGCGGCTGCGTCGGAGGATTTGATGGGGTCGCTCCTTTCGTCAATAAATGAGTTGACTTCCAGTCCGTATAATTTTGCGGTACCCACCATGAATTGCCACAAACCAACAGCGCCGGCCCTGGAGCGGGCAATCGGGTTAAGTGCAGATTCAATGATTGGCAGGTATTTGAGCTCATAAGGTAAGTTATACCTTTCCAGCGCTTCTTCAAAAATCGGGAAGTAGTATTTCGAAAGGCCCAATATGTAAGAGGTGAGTTCCCGTTTCCTGATGGTATACAAACCGATCAAATTGCGGACAGTTTCGTTGTAGGGTAGGGGCAGGAAAGAATCGATGGCTTGTAGTCTGCTAATATAAAGTGAATCAGGCAGATAATTTCTGAGTTCCTCAGGTATGGAGTCGATCGAATCTTTATGGTAGGCAAAAGCGTTTTTGATGTACCAGGTATTTACCAAAGAATCCAGTTTGTCGGATACAAACAGGTTAAGATTGTCATTTACCATTTTGTCGGCCATTCGGTTGGCGACAGAATCAGTTCCCCAGATTTTTTGTTCTTCTTCGGCAGTGATTGGTTTCGTTTGAACTTGTGCCAGTGCACCAATGGAGAGAGCAAGGAAGCTCAGGACTAAAATGTTAACTCTTATTCTCATGGCAACTCAAATAATTAAAAATTAAACGCAACATTGATTCCGATTACCTGAGAACCCCGGCCAAAATTCATCGGCATTGGGTCAACACGCATACTCAAATCGTCGCTGATATCAAAATCAAACAGGTTAGCATCAACGCTTGCATCGATGATACTCAGAACATGCAAAGCAGCAATGGCAATGATACTCATATCCCTGTTCCTCCGGTAGTAATCCTTGCCACTTTTCAATTGTGTTTTAAAACCTTCGAAATGCGAAGGATTGACATTCATATCCCAATATGGAATTTTAAACAAATTGTTCAGATAGTCCTTGTCTGTTTTACTCATTAAATCTACAGACTGATATTTCGCAATGGTTCTGTAGGCATCAAAATAGTCGCTGTAATTGTTGTTGTTCCAACCAAACAAATAAATTAACCCTGCATAACCACCGTAGATGATGGGAAGTTTCCAGTATTTCCCGTTGTAAACCTGCCCTAAACCCGGGAACAAGGCGGCATATATGGAAGCCTTCTTGGGCGAAAGTACTTTTTTTTGTATAGAAACGGAAATTTTTGAGCTGTCTTTTTGGACACTAAATTTCTGTGCTTCCAGATTGAAGCAGAAGAGAAATAAAATGAGGCCAACCAAAAACCCTTTCAAAGCAATTTTCAAATCAATTTAATTAACTGATTATGAATCTAATCTGTCAAAAATTCCAATAATCCGTTCCAAATCTTTCGAGTCATTGAAAGGGATTTCGATTTTCCCTTTGTATTGATCGTTTATTTTCAGTCCGATGTTACTGTTGAAATATTTACCAAGATGTTTCTTCAAATCTTTGAATTGATCTGTCATAGAGGATTCTTTTGCTGGTTTGGAAGGTGTTTCTTCTTCGCCGGAGCTCAATTTGCGCACGATATCTTCAGTTTTACGAACGGAAAAATCGTATTTGACGACCTGTCTGTAGACCATTACCTGGGTTTCGGAATCGGGAATATTAATCAGTGCGCGGGCATGTCCCATGGTAACCTCCTGTTCCCTGATCGCTTTCTGGATGACTGCCGGTAATTTTAACAAACGGAGGTAGTTCGAAATGGTGGACCTTTTCTTCCCAACCCGGTCGCTGAGGCTCTCCTGGGTAAGTTTACACTCCTCCATCAACCGTTGGTAGCTCAAGGCCACTTCAATGGCATCCAGGTCTTCGCGCTGAATGTTTTCTACCAGGGCAAGTTCAAGCATGGCTTCATCTCCGGCTTCCCTGACGAAGGCGGGTACTTTTGTCAATCCGGCTAACTTGGAAGCCCTGAACCTTCTTTCTCCGGCAATGATCTGGTATCTTTTTTCTCCCAACCTGCGCAAGGTGATGGGTTGAATGATTCCCAATTCCTTGATGGAAGCTGCCAGTTCGTTCAAGGCCTCTTCGTCGAAGTGAACGCGTGGCTGAAAAGGGTTAGCTTCAATTTCAGAGATTGGAATTTCGTTGGATACCGGATTTTGTTCCCGTATCACATTAGAATCATCTATCAGGGCACCTAAACCTCTGCCGAGTGCATTCCGTTTTTGCATAATACTTCAATAATTCTTTAATTATCAAACAATCTCATTGTGATCTATCCTGGTCATCTTGTTTTTTTGTAACAACTCACGGGCCAGGTTCAGATAACTTTGCGCCCCTTTGGAGCCGATATCGTACGAAACGACCGGGAGGCCATAGCTTGGGGCTTCCGACAACCGGATATTTCTTGTAATGAGACTTTCGAATACCATATTCTGGAAATGTTTCTTCACCTCGTCATGGACCTGGTTGGATAGGTTAAGACGGGAATCAAACATGGTAAGCAGGAAGCCTTCAATTTGCAATTCAGGATTTAACCTGCTTTGAATGATCTTGATGGTATTCAGTAGTTTCCCTAAACCTTCGAGGGCAAAATATTCGCATTGTACGGGTATGATTACGGAATCAGAGGCTGTGAGGGCATTGACCGTAATCAATCCAAGGGAGGGCGAACAATCGATGAAAATGAAATCATACTCATTTCTGATCTTTTCTATGACAGATCTCAATATTTTTTCACGATTGGGCATATTCAGCATTTCTATCTCAGCGCCAACTAAATCGATGTGGGAGGGAATCAGGTCAAAGCC
>JAMDDG010000145.1 GCA_023488865.1 Bacteroidota bacterium
AGTTGCAGTTTTTCAGTTTTTCGCGGATCAGTTCGGCTTCGCCGGAGGCAGCAAGGGATGGAACGGTGTTTTGAACCCGGGTGGGAGTGGCGTTGATTTTCAGGATAAAATCGTCCATGCTGAGACGGTTGCCTTTGCAGAAAATGATGGCGCGCTCGGTGATGTTGCGCAACTCCCTGACATTGCCCGGGAAGGGATAGGCTTTTAGCGTATTGATTACCCCGGCTGGTATTTCGGGGCATGTTTTGCCCATCTTCGCTGAAAATTCTGCTACAAACTGGCCGAGCAGCGGCTCAATATCTTCGGTCCGTTCGCGTAACGGAGGGATGTGGATATGCAGGGTATTTAGCCGGTGCAGCAGGTCGAGCCGGAATTTTTTATTCTCTACCATCTGGTCCAGATCGTTGTTGGTGGCTGCAATGATCCTGAAATTAGCGTGAATGGGTGTGGTGTCGCCAACCCGGGTAAATACCTTTTCTTCGGTGGCGCGCAGTAGTTTAGCCTGAAGATTTAAGGGCATGTCGGCAATTTCATCCAGAAAGAGCGTGCCTTCGTCGCTGATCTCGAAAAAACCCTTTTTGTCGGCGACAGCGCCGGTAAAAGATCCCTTTTTGTGGCCAAAAAACTCGCTTTCCAGCAGGGTCTCTGTGATGGCGCTGCTGTTGACGGCACAGAAAATGCGCTCTTTCCTGCTGCTGGCATAGTGGATGATACGGGCGATGTTCTCTTTCCCGGTACCGCTTTCACCGGTAATCAGCACGTTGGTGTCGGGATATTGGGCCGCCACATTCGCCTGCTCATTGACGGCGATAATCTGTGGCGAAATCCCGATAAATTTCCGGTTGATTTTTTCTTCCAGCGCTTTGGATATAAGGGAGTTCTGCTCTTCTGCAATGGTCAGGCGCCGTTGCAGCAGCAGAAATTTTTGGGTACGTTCGATGGCAATCCGGATGTCGATGTGGCGGAAGGGTTTGCGCAAATAGTCGAAAGCCCCGAGGCGCATGGCCTTGATGACGGTGTCCATATCGCCGTGACCGGAGACGATGATCACTTCCAGCATCGGTTTATCCGCTTTGACCTTTTCTAATATGTCCAACCCATTAGCCCCGGGTAACCGGATGTCGAGGATCAGCAGGTCTATCGGATTTTTGTCCAGGATGGCCATCCCATCGGCTACGGTATTGGCTTCATAAACCTGATGTCCGGAGAGTTCCAGGAATTCGGCTAACTCTTCCGTAAAATGTTTCTCATCATCGAGAATCAAAACCCTGATTTTGTCTTTATCCATGACCACAAATGATATAATTAAACTCTTTTAACCACGAATTAACCCAACGTCAACCACGAATTACACGAATTGCACGAATTAACCCTGTTTCAACCACGAATTGCACTAATTACACGAATTAACCCTGTTTCAACCACGAATTACACTAATTACACGAATTAGCCCCACTTCAACCACGAATTACACTAATTACACGAATTAGCCCCACTTCAACCACGAATTAACCCTTCGGCTACGCTCAGGGACCGGCACTCGTCCCCTCTCCCCCTCGTCCCAGTCTCCCCGTCTCGTTTCCCCGTTTCGCTGTTTCATATTTCAAATTAGCACATTCCCTTCATTTCCCGGCTGCCGGCAACTTAATCGTCACGGTAGTGCCTTTGTTTGGTTCGCTTTGGAAGGAGATCTCGCCTTTCATCTCTTTGATGATCCCAAAAGAAATGGAAAGTCCCAATCCGGTACCTTTACCGGCCTCTTTCGTTGTGTAAAAGGGCAACACGATTTTTTCAATTTCCTCCGGTTCTATGCCTTTCCCATTGTCTTTTATCTCAATGATAATTTGATTGACAAGTTGATAGGCATTAATTTCTATCTTTTTTTCAAAAGGTTGACCAACCCATTCTTCCTGTTCTTCGATGGCGTCTTTCGAATTAATAAGCAGATTAAGGATCACTTGTTCAAGTTGGTAGGTGTTTCCGTAGGCAAACGGGAGAGCGTCGGCCGTAACAATTTCCAGTTCAATTATTTTGTGCCTGAATTGTTCGGAAATCATGGATACGGCATTACTGATGCTCTCCTTCACATCGAACAAAGAGAGTATTGTGTCATCCTGACTACGTGAAAACACCCTCACGTGGTCAATGATATTTTTGATGCGAAAGATGTTGTCATAGATCTTCCCTGTTTTCTTTTCCAAGTAACTTTTGGGCAGGGAATCCTCTTTGGAAGCCGCAAGCAGCATGTTGTCGAAAAGGATGGAGAGGGTATTCAGGGGTTGGTTGATCTCATGGGCAATTCCGGTAGCCATTTCGCCAAGGGTGCTCATGCGGTCGTTGTGGATCATTTGTCTTTCCATTTTTTTGCGGTGGGTAATGTCGTGGATAACGATCATAAAAGCAATCGACTCACCCTCCTTGCCCTGGATCAGGGTAGTACTTATTTCAGCAATAAAAGGGATTTTATTTTTGTTATAGAGATTTATTTCAATACTTTGCATAAGGCCTTCTTCCACTGTTTTTGAATAAATCTCCCTGAATTCATTCTTTAATTCAGCAGGTACAAACCTGAAAATGTGCTTGCCAATCATCTCTCCGGGTACATCGGAGCCATAAAGTTCGAAACCAATTTCTGATACATCGGTTATAATCCCTTTCATATCAACGATAATGATCCCTTCGGGAGAGGCGTTCAGTAAGGTGCGGTATTTTTCTTCCGACTTCATCAGGGCATCTGCAGCCGCTTTGTTTTGGGTAATGTCTTTGCAGAAACAGAGATACTGATCTTCGCTCAATTTAACGCCATGCAAACTGCACCACCTGAGTTTTCCGCTTTTATGCCGGAACGCAAGGTCTGCATTGGCAGTTCCTGTATTAAAAAATTTTCGGAAAAAAGCGCTCCATGTTTCTTTACCGGCATCCGGAATCAGATTGTGCAGGGTCATTTCTACCAGTTCTTCCTTGCCATATCCTGTTATTGAACTCACAGCCTCGTTCATTTCAAGGTATTTCCCTGCTTTGTCCATGATAAATACACCGTCGGGGGCATGTTCAATGAAGCTTCTGAATTTCACTTCACTATCGCGAAGTTCGGCATTGGAGCGGGAAAGATTGTCTTCAAATTTTTTTAACAGGCTGAGGTCTTCCGGCCGGTTTTTTCGTTGGTTGTATAATTCAAGAAAGACATTGATTTTACTTAACAGGATACTTCTGTTGACAGGTTTAAATATATAATCAACGGCCCCGGATTCGTAACCTTTTATTATCTCAACCTGGTCTTGGTAAACGGCCGTAAGAAAAATGATCGGGACAATGGCGCCATTCCGGTCCTCGTTGATTTTCAGGGCCAGCGTATAGCCATTCATCTCGGGCATCTGAACGTCGACAATGGCCAGGGCCAGCTCCTTGTCTTTGATCAATTCGAGCGCTTTGTATCCTGAATTGGCCGAAATTACAGTGGCTTTTGCTGTTTTGAGAACGATCCCCATGTAGGTGAGCATCTCTTTCGAGTCATCCACGATCAATATGTTGGGTTGGTCCATTTTAATAAAACTTGGTAAAAATTAAACACGTCATTTAAAATCTTCATACCTATCCGCACGATCTCCCCAGCTACACATCTTCCAATTTTCTCTTTCTTAAATTAGTTCCTTCCGTCCGAAACAATACAATTTCTTTTTTCAATATACTACTGCGGACGGCGGTTGGCAGATGATTCATTTTCCCGGGGTGGCGCTCCTTTGTCGCTTACCCCGGGTTATTGATATTTAACCGCTTCGCGGTAAAACCCCAAGATTTGGACTCGCTCCTTCACTGTTTCACCGTTTCTCACAACTCTACTTTTTAGTTGAGAAACTGACTGATTTTCAACAGAAGCAGCTCTTTTTTAATCGGTTTCAGCAGATAACCGTTACAGCCTGCTTTGAAGGCCTGCTCCTTTTCGTTGATTTGAGAGTAAGCGGACAGGGCAATAATTGGCAGATTGTGGCGGAAAACCCGGATCTGTTTAGTTGCTTCGAAACCATTAAGTACCGGCATTTTTAAATCCATCAGGACCAGTTCAACCTTCTCGTTTTGTACACAGGTCTCAACGGCCTTTAATCCATTATCAACGGTGATGGTATCAAAACCGGCATTCTTTAACAAAAGTTCTATGTATTTCCCATTGTAAGTCTCATCCTCAACAATTAATATCAATTTTTTCCCCGGCAAATTCCCTGTTGTCTTGTTGTCAACTGCTTCATTTCGTGTAGATTCGAGCGGTAATAGGAACCGGACAGTCGATCCTTTGTCTTTGTTGGATTCGATTTCGATATGTCCCCCCAGAAGCTCCACTATATTTTTTGAAATGGCCAATCCCAATCCGCTTCCTTCGTGTTCACGGGAAGCTGAAACATCTTCCTGTGTGAAAAAGTCGAAGGCAAATTTTTGGTATTCGGGGTGAATTCCTGGGCCGGTATCCCTGACAAAAAATTCAATTTCGAGCGGATAAGCCCTCATGCCTATCTCTATTTCGCCTGTCGTAGTAAATTTTAGTGCGTTTCCAATCAAGTGCCTGAATACTTTTCGGATCAATTCGCTGTCCGACTTGATCATGAGGCCCTGGGCAAGGGTGTCTAAGGTAAGTAGAAAATCAATTTTAGCCGAATCACATTTTGGTTTATACAACTCGTAAATCTCTTCAAGCAGCGTATCTACCGAAAAATAGCCAAGATAAACTTCCTGGTTCCCCGAAACCAACAAAGAAATATCCATATAATCCGAGATGGTGTTAATAAGCCGCTCGCTACTCTCGTTCACAACAGCCAGATAATGCTCTTTTTCCTTTTGATCCAACTCTTCGTTAACAATGATCTCTCCAAACCCCAGGATCCCATTTAGCGGTGTCCTGATTTCGTGGGAAATATTGTTCATAAATGCAGTTTTTAACCGGTTGCTCTCCTCTGCCTTCATTTTGGCTTCCGTCAACTTTTCAAGCATCTGGACCCGGTCGGTAATGTCTTGATAAATAACTTGATACTGATATATGCCGTTCCATAAGATTTCCTTCCTCAGGACGTCAAGGTGAACGATTTCCCCATTCGTTCGGTTGATACTGACAGTATACCCTTCTATCGAATCGGGTTTTATTTTGCGCCTTGTTTTTCTTTCCAGATGCTGTTGATAAGATTCGGGGGTATAGCGCTGAAAAATGGATAAATTTTTGAAATCTTCGAGTGAGGATATTCCATACATTTTTAAAAATGTCGCATTGGCATAGATGGTTTCTCCCTCTTTGGTTACGATGCGGATGCCCAAAGGTGATTCATTCAGAAAACGATGGAAATTTTCTTCTGAATTGCGGAGCAATTCAAGGCTCTCCTTTAATTCTGCGGTTCGTTCAAGAACTTTGGTTTCCAGTGTTTTGTGGAGCTGATTGTTCCTGATTACAAGTGCCAGTACCCCTGATAGTGTGTTAAGTGAAACGAGTGCTGAACCTAATTGAGTCAGTTCAGCTATATCGATGATAAGTAACAGCCCGGTCCGCGTATTTCCGTATTCCAATGGGACAAACAGGGAAGTCCCTCCCCCCAGGAATGCGAGAAGTTCGGATAGTCCGCCTTGATTTTCATTTTGGTCCACCATCATCGGTTGGTGATATTGGTGAGACAATACGGCGAGTTTGTCAATCCGGTGGAAATCTATTTTTTCTTTCTGGCTGGTTGGGTTAACGCTCAACAAGTGATGGTGACTTTCAGGGCCATCTTCTGTATGTTGGATTAATATTACCAATCTTGCCCCAAGCAATTCCCTGATCCGGGAAGTGATGTAACTTCCCAGCCCTGAAGGGTTTTCAGTTCGGTCAAGAATATTTTTGATCAGGTCAGGGATCAAAAAATTGATTGTTGGTTCTTGATTCTTCATCTGATTTTTTATTCAATCTGCTTTTGCGTAACGTGGAAGGTGCTTCCATTTTCTTCTTCATTTTCTGCCCATATCATCTTTTCCGGTTTTTCTGCCAACTCTTTGCAGATCATCGATACGAGGCCGGAACCCGACTCTACCTCAGCCCATTTTCTATCCAATAATCCCTCTTTTGAAGAACCGGTCATTTTACAGAAAGCAGCATTGGCGTTTAGCCTGCCATCAAGGGAGGTAATTGACATTCCTACAACTGAACGCTCAAACATGTTTTTATAAATTTCGTTGCCTTTTATATCACTTAAAATATCCATGTTATATTTTATTATACTTCGGTATTTTATTATTAATCATAAATAATTCAATGTCGTTTAGATAAGGATTTTGCATTTTCTCTTGACTATAGTTGCACTATTTCCTTGAGATTGCTTCACTTCGTTACCAATGACAGATTTTTATCTTCTGTCATGAAACCGTTGTGAGACGATAACATTACGATCAAAATAGAATAAATATAAAATTTATAATTAACTGTAAATCAGCAGATTGCTTCGTCGTGCCTCCTCGCAATGACGGTATGCTGTTGATTTTGTGAGGGTGGAGAGAAGGAGGCGGGTCATCAGTTTTCGGTAATAGCAGAATCGCCGCCCGCCTCCTTCTCTCCACCCTCACCTCCAAAAAAATGTTCCGTCATTGCGAACACGAGGCACGAAGTGTGAAGCAATCTGAAGCATTACTTGAATCAAAAACTGTGCAGATCATACACAAATTTAGTAATCTGCCACCTGTAGGGATGTAATCTAAACGACATTGATTAATAATCAGTGAATTGCAAAAATGGGTTTTTATTTTCAATTATTTCCACCTGTCATCCTATTTTAAAAGCCTCAGGAAAAAAATGCCTAACTATTTTTTCATCTTCCCGAACGGAAAAGTAATAATAAATGTTGAACCTTCCCTTTTGGTTGAATTCAAAGTTATTTCCCCACCCAGAAGTGTGACTATCCCTTTCACGATCGACAAACCCAAACCACTGCCTTCGTACCTTCTTGTGGAAGAGAAATCTTCCTGCATGAAGGAATCAAAAATATATTTTTGCGCATCTTCTGTAATGCCTATCCCCGAATCTTTAACCTCAAAGATCAGTCGATCGCCCTCAAGCGCCAAACGAATCCGGATATTACCTTTTTCGGTGAATTTCAAAGAGTTACCGACTAAGTGGTTAAATATTTTATGGATCAGGCCGGAATCTGAATTTATTGTTAGTTGTTTCAGATTTTCGGGTATTTCCGCGGTGATGGTCAGGTTTTTTAATTTACAGGGTCCTGAAAACTCATCGACAACCTCTTCTATCAATTGGGACAGGTTAAAACGGTTCGGACGGATCTCCTGGTTCCCGGTTACCAGCATTGAAATGTCGACATAATCATCAATAGTTTGGATCAATCTGGCGCTGCTTTCCTGCACTACGGTTAGAAATTTATTTTTCTCCTCAAGGGATAATTGTTCATTGGCAATGATCTCCCCAAAACCAATAATACCATTTAGGGGGGTCCTGATTTCGTGTGAGATGTTGTTCATGAAAGCGGTCTTTAATTTGTTGCTGGCTTCCGCCCTGCTTCTTGCCTCTACCAAAGATTGTTCTATGGTAATTTTCTCCTGCAAATTGGCCAGCATACCGGTAAAAATTTTCAGCAAGGAAATTTCCGGGTCGTGCCAAATTCTTTTTGTATGGATGTTGTCAAATCCGACAAATCCCAAACAATTTTTTTGAGAAATCATTGGAATGGTGATGATTGACTGAATGTCGAGTGATTCGAGCCGGATCCGGATTGGATTTTTGGGATCAAACTGGGACAGGTTTTCAATTTTAGTCAGTTCACCCTTCAGGTGTAAATCCAACCAGTTGGGGATTAGATCGATCGCAATCTGTTGACTGGCTTCAATCCGGGACCAAACTCCCTGTTTGCACCATTCGTGGGTAATAGACATGGTCCCATTTTCGAAATCATACCGGAAAACATAGCAACGGTCAACCCCGGTATATTCACCAATTTGCCGCAGCGACTCGTGGATGACAATATTGGTTTCCTCTTCCGCTATATAAATAAACCGGGAGGCAAGATTCATCAGGATCTTTTGAAAACCGGATTGGTACAGCAGGTCTTGCTTCATTTCATGGGATTCCGAGACATCACGGACAATGGCCAAGACATGGGTATCATCCATCTTGCTTATTCTGACCTCATAATGTTTCAGGACACCGGGAAAATTCATTTCATAGTGGTGGGTATTTAACTCATTTGATATCAGGCAATCGCTTAACATTTTCATGAGTATATCAGCTTCTTCTTTGTTAAAAAGATGGTAGAGGGAAGCGCCCAGGACTTCCTCCTTGGCCAGAAAAAGGTGATCAGTTTCAGGGGCAAAAAAATCGGTGAAGAATCCCCGATTGTCTATTACAAACATCAAATCGGGCATTGCCTGGATCACAGCATCCAGTTTGGAGGCCGTATAGCTTCGCTCCCGCTCGGTGTTGATCAAATCAGAAACATCTTTGATGACAACCAATTTTCCCTGTTTAACTTTTCTTGGGTTTTCAAGTTCCAGTATCTGAATGTTGTAGAAGAAAGTTTTTTCGTTGTCATAATGATGCAAGTCGAGGCTTCCTTTTTGGTTGTTTTCTACAAATAGAAGCATTTCAGGCCAATGGTCCAGCAACTCTCGCGTTGTTTTGCCTAAATCATTTTTTGTTATTTTCATTTCAAGACAAGCAGTTTGGTTGAAATCGACCAACCGGTTGTTGAGATCGAATACCAAAACCCCTTGCTGAATTTTCTCAAATAATTCTGAACGTGCAATCGGCTCAAGGTCAAAAAGTTTTCTCCATAAAAAAAACGCCAATATCGTCATTGTAAGGAAAGAAGAAAACGAGATTAGCGCAAAGAAGTTGAAGTAAAAAGCAGTCACGAATATCATAAGTTTATCGTTGAATAATTTTTGTTAAATTACAAATATTTTTTTTACAGACTTTAGAATGCTTTTTTTGGTTCAACTATGTTTTATTTAAGCATCCAATACCCGGGTTAAAAGAAACTGTATCCGATTTTATGGAACAAATTATTAGGTAACTCCTATAAGATTCCTTAATTTTGCACTTTTAAAAAATATAGTTCGAAAATTTAATATATTGGTTATGGATTTGCTCAAAACAATCAAGGAAAACGCCGTGAAGCTACAGAATCACATTGTTTTACCTGAGGGAAGTGAGATTAGAACGCTAAAAGCAACCGCGAAAATACTGGAAGATAAAATCGCCCGTATTACGTTATTAGGCAATCGGTCCGAAATTGAAGCCATTGCTTTGAAAGAGGGGCTCTCTCTTTCGGGCGCCCGGATAATTGATCCATTCACGGATAATAACAGGCAAAAATATGCTGAAATGATGGTTGAACTTCGCAAAAATAAAGGTTTAACGATCGAAAAAGCGTATGAATTGCTAAATGATCCGCTCTATTTTGGGGTAATGATGATTAAAGCCGGGGATGCGGATGGTGAGGTTGCCGGGGCAATCAACGCGACGGGCGATGTATTGCGGCCCGCTTTTCAATACGTGAAAACGTTGCCGGGGGTCTCTGTTGTTTCCGGCATGTTTTTCATGATTTTTAAAGATAAAAGCATTGGAGACAATGGCATGCTTGTTTTTGCAGATTGCGCCGTAATGCCGGACCCCGACTCCCTTCAGCTGGCCGAGATAGCAGTAACCACTGCTGCAACGGCAAAGGCCATTGCCAACATTGAGCCACGTGTTGCCATGCTCTCTTTCTCAACCAAAGGAAGCGCCCAACATGAGCTGGTGGATAAAGTGGCTGAAGCAACCAAAATAGCTGCCAAAATGAACCCCGAACTGCTCATAGACGGGGAGATGCAGCTCGATGCAGCCCTTGTCCCGGAGGTTGGCCGGCTAAAAGCTCCCGGAAGTAAAGTAGCCGGAAGGGCCAATGTATTGGTTTTCCCTGGACTTGAAGCGGGGAATATCGGATACAAATTAGTACAGAGGCTGGCGGGAGCGGAAACAGTTGGCCCTGTTCTTCAGGGAATGGCAGCCCCAATCAATGACCTTTCCCGCGGTTGCTCGGTGAACGACATCATTAACATGGTGGCGATAACCTCCAATCAAGCAGGAGCGAAAAGTTTATAATGTTTATAAAGTTTATAAAGTTTGAAATGTTTGAAATGTTTGAAATGTTTGAAATGTTTGAAATGTTGAGAGTGCTAAACCCTTCAAACAATAAAAAAAATTTCCTATGGAAAATATGATTTTCGAGTCCATTGAAGATTTTGGCCTGAGCAAGAAGCTGCATCAACATACCCTTTTTTCAAAAATTGGGATCGTCGGTTGCGGAAAAGATGGTCAGAATATTGCCCGTATTGCCAGCGCATACGGTATAGAAGTGATCTTTATTGAACTTACGCAGGAGCGAATTAAAAATGCTTACGAACAGCTGGATAAAGTTTTAGACCGTCGCATCGAGAACTGGGGCATGACTGTGGGAGAGAAAAAGCTGATCCTTTCCCGTATCAAAGGAAGCTTAGATTACAAGGATTTGAAAGATTGCGATTTTGTTATTGAAGCCATCCGTGCCGAATCAAGCGCCAGGAAAATTACTGAAAGGAAAGAGGTTTTCAGGAAGGTCGAAAAGGTGGTTAGCCCGGATTGTATCATCGCGACCAATTCGACTACCATCATCATTACCGAACTCTCCTCCGAATTAGTGCACCGTGAGCGGTGTGTCAGCCTGCATTTCTTTGTACAGTCACCTGAAGCAAAGATATGTGAAGTAGTTAAAGGTCTCTACACTTCCGACGAGGTGTATGAAAGGGTGCTGACTTTTGTGAAACTGGTCAACCGTCAGGCGATCCCCGTTGAAGAATCGGCCGGTTTAATCTCAATCCGCCTTTATACGGCGCTTCTCAACGAAGCTTGTGAAGTTTATCTGGAAAGCGTAGGTTCGCTGGCAGATATAGATACTGTCTGGAAGGTCGGTTTTGGTATGCGTTTCGGTCCCTTTGAGCTGGCGGATATTCTCGGGATAGATAAGATCAACCGCTGGGCTGAAAATCTTTATTCAGAATTCGGGGATCCCAGGTACATGGCCTCACCGGTAATAAAGAAACTGAACAGGGCTAAACGGTTTGGAAAACATGTCGGCTGGGGTTTTTATAAATACGATGAAGGGGGGAACATCATTGGGTCCAATCCGGTGACCTCAGAAAAAAATTAATTCAAAAAAAATGAAGATATTAGTACTTAACTGCGGTAGCTCATCTATCAAATATCAATTTTTTTCCCTTGATAATAATTCATTGATCGCCAAGGGTATAGTCGAAAAAATTGGAATGAAGGGCTCCTTTCTGAAACATGAAAAGGAAGATGGACAGAAGGTGATGTTTGAAGGGGAGATATTGGACCATAAAATTGGGATTGAATATATCCTGGGTGTACTTTCGAGTACCAAACATGGCTGCATCAAAAAACTGGAAGAGATCAATGCCGTTGGGCACCGCGTGGTACATGGCGGTGAGTTGTTTACAGAGAGTAAATTGGTAAACGAGGCGGTGATTGGGGCGCTGGAAAAGTATACTGAGCTGGCGCCGCTGCACAATCCGCCTAATCTCAAGGGAATCTATGGGATAAAGTCGTTGATCCCGTCCATTCCACAGGTTGCCGTTTTTGATACGGCTTTTCATACAAGCATGCCTAAACATGCCTATATGTATGCAATACCATATGCACTTTATAAAAAATACGGCATCCGCCGCTATGGTTTCCACGGAACAAGCCATCGTTATGTATCGGCCAGGGCCTGTGAGATTTTAGGGGTTAATCCCAAAGGATTGAAAATAATTACCTGTCATTTGGGAAACGGGGCGTCAGTATGTGCCATAAAAGACGGAATCTCTGTCGATACTTCGATGGGTTTTACGCCGATTGAGGGTCTTGTAATGGGAACCCGGTCGGGCGACATCGATATGGGGGCAGTCAGCTACATCATGGATAAAGAGAAAATCGGGACCAAATCGGCATCGATTTTATTTAACAAACATTCCGGTTTGCTGGGGATCAGTGGAATATCATCCGATATGCGCGAAATACAGGAGGCCGCCTCCAAGGGTGATGAACGTTGTATATTAGCAATCAAAATGTTCAATTACCGGGTCAAGAAATATATTGGATCCTATGCTGCAGCAATGGGAGGCATTGATTTGTTGATCTTTACCGGAGGTGTTGGGGAGAATTCCGACTCGAACCGAAAAGGTATTTGTGAAGGGCTCGAATTTTTAGGAATAGAACTTGATGAGCAAATTAATGCCGGATCAAGAGGAAAAGAGATAACCATCAGCAAAAAAAATTCAAAAGTGAAAGTGATGGTAGTACCGACCAATGAAGAGTTGATGATTGCCATTGATACCCAGCGGATTATTGCTGAAGGAAATTGAGGGCAATGTGCTAATTTGAAAATTTGAAA
>JAMDDG010000129.1 GCA_023488865.1 Bacteroidota bacterium
ACTTCGAACCAGACTTTCGTGATAATCAACCAGGTGTCCATCAGCAGGATTCCCTGACCGCATGATTCTGAGCTCTCTTTTTCTTGCTCTACCTGATTTCGTGCAATTATTTCAAGATCGCTGTAACAATAAGGCCTGTTGATTGTTTCCACATAAGTTCGGGCATACTCGGGAATCCACGCTGCATTGAGCTGAAGCGCCAATGCTTCGGTTAATGCTGTTTTACCGGTCGATTCCGGTCCGGTCACAACAACCTTCTTCAAACAATGGTCTCTTCGCATGCCTCTGTATCCAATTCTTTTTTCCATTCGAAATATCCGTAAACGGCCAATATGGCATAGACAAAAAAGAGTAAAGTGGTCGGGTACAATCCTTTCACAATAAACAATCCAATCGATATCGCGTCCACTACTACCCACATTAACCAGTGTTCGATCTTTTTCCGGGCTAACATCCAGGTCGCAACAATGCTTAATGCGGTCGTCAGGGCATCCCAATAGGGTACCGGTGAATCAGTAAATCTCACCAAAACAAAAGCGATACCAATGAACAGCAGGATAGAAACAGCCATCAACTTCAACCATAAAACATGGGCAGTCCTTGTTACCTGTAACGTGTCGCCTGTCGCACTACCGTGAAGCCAGCACCACCAACCGTATATGCTGATGGCCACATAATAGAACTGCAGCGACATATCTGCATAAATTTTTGAAGTAAAGAAAACAACGATGTAGAACAACGCGTTGAGCAAACCGACCGGCCAGGTAAGAAAATGCTGCCTGATAGAAAATCCCAAGTATAAAAAGCCCGTTAAAGTCCCGCAAACCTCAACATAATGATCAATAAGCCATTGGTAGATCGCCATCGCACCAGATTGTCAAAAGTTTATTTTATCCTCACCTGTTCAGGTAACGTGCATAAGCTTTTGGATCGGATAGCAGTTCCACAGCCTTCTTAACTTCTGGATCATCTTCGATCATGATCCTGTAATAATCGCCTGAATCATACAGATCCCTGGAAATTAAAGCCCTTATTTGCCTGAAGATAACATCTTGCAGGGCCTTCATACTCTCCTTGTCTTTTTTAACCCCGGCTTTTTCACCCAGGGCCATCAGGTCATCCAGTACAGATGGAGAGACAATGAAATTATCTCTAAACAGCTGAAAATCAGAATATTTAGAGAGTATCTCTTTCCGGTGCTGATCAATATAGCTGATTACATAAGGAAAGAAAATATTTTTTCGAATCAGGGTGTTGAAGTATTTGTAGTGTATGGAAGTATCAAGGGGTACAAATATATCGGGGACGATCCCTCCTCCGCCGTACACGGGTCTTTTGGTCACCAGGGTTCTGGTCATCAGGGAATCCGTGTTAGGGATACTGTCTTTGTTAAACAATTCCCCCCTTTCGTACCGTTTGGCATAATCGTTTCTGTAGTTTTCAAGATCGTCTTTGTACGGTTTCTGGATATTCCGACCGGCAGGTGTGTAATAATGTGCGGTTGTAAGCCGGATCATTGAGCCATCATTTAGTGCAAAAGGCTGTTGGACCAGTCCTTTGCCAAACGATCTCCGGCCAATAAGCACACCCCTGTCCCAATCCTGAATGGCCCCGGATACGATCTCAGAAGCTGAAGCTGTGCCTTCGTCAATCAGGATCACCAAATTTCCTTTTAAAAAGTCCCCATTTGTTTTTGATCGATAATCTTTCCTCGGACTGTGAGTACCCTCCGTATAGACAATCAATTTATCGGCTTCAAGGAATTGGTTGGCCAACTCATAAGCGGCACCGAGGTATCCGCCTCCATTGCCGCGCAAATCGAGGATCATGTTCTTGATCTTGCCCTCCTTTTCCATTTTTTTAACTGCTGTTTTATATTCTTCGATGGTCGTGGCCGAGAACCTGTTCAATTTAATAAAGGCAGTCTCTTTATCGAGATGGAAAGCGGCATCCAGACTATAAATCGGGATTTTATCCCTGATAATGGTAAAATCAAGTGGGGCAGGTTCCCCTCTCCTGACAACTTTTAAGTTCACAGTTGTACCCTTATTGCCCCGTAACAGGCCAAATACATCCTGCGTTTTAATACCGATGGAAGCAATATTTTTGGCATCGACCCGGATAATACGATCGCCCGGGCGCAACCCTACTTTTTCTGATGGACCTCCCGGAATCGTCGTCATTACGATCAGCGTATCCTGGATAATATTAAATGAGATACCGATACCCTCAAAATTTCCCTCCAAAGGCTGGTTCATCTCCTCAACTTCGCTTTTGGTAATGTATACCGAGTGAGGGTCCAGCCTGGCAAGCAAATCTACGATAGCATTTTCAGTTAACTTGTTCATATTGACGGTATCAACATAAAACGCATCCACCAATCTGAGCACCCTGCCAAACTTAATTGCCTGACTCTGAAAATCCTGGGCAGAGATGCCCAATGATAGAAATAACAACGAAAGGGCAATTATTACACCTTTCGAAAAGCGAAAATATTCATTCTTCACGCTAAAAAATATAATGTTTATAAATTGAAAACCTGGACATTTGCACCTGATTTTCTTTGCAAACAAAGATAGCAAGTTATCTTCCACTTCTGCTTTGATGGTTAAAAAAGAAACGTAAAGTTCTCATGGAGTGCAGTCTCATAAAACCAAGAAAGCCTGTAATTCATAGCGAAATTACAGGCTCACGAAAATTAGTATCCTAATTTTAGACTGAAAGCGCTACTTTCCCGCTCACGGCAGTCCTGTACTCGTCCAATAAGGTCGAGAACAACTCTTTAACAGAGATGATTTTATCTGTTTTCCAGACATTGCTACCTGCAAAAGCATACCCGTTTTTAAAATTCCCCCGCAACGCGGAGGCCAGGGATGCCATAATGCAATAAGGTGCGGTAGTAATGTCGCAGGTTTTTACACAATTGACCGGACAAACAGCAGGACGTCTTTTCCCATTGTCAACATCATCGAGGAAAGAGCAGCTAATGGCACGTCCAGGCATACCGACCGGACTTTTTATAATTCTCACATCCTCTTCTTTTGCCTGAATATAAGCTTGTTTGAAACCGTCTGAGGCATCGCATTCCGTTGTGGTGACAAAGCGGGTGCCCATTTGAACACCGGCAGCCCCCTTTTTCAATATCTTAGCAATGTCCTCACCGGTGTAAATACCCCCAGCCGCGATTACCGGGATCTGTTTCCCGTATTTTTCGCCAAATTCATTGGCTACAGCGACTACGTCTCCGATAATATTCTCAAGTGAATAGTTTTCGTCAAAAATCTGATCTACTTTAAATCCAAGGTGGCCCCCGGCTTTAGGACCTTCCACCACAATGGCATCAGGCAGATATTGGTAATTGGTGTACCATTTGTTGCAGATCAGGGTTGCCGCCCTGGCGGAAGAGACGATTGGAACCAGTTTCGTTTCGGAACCAGGCGTTAAAAACTTGGGGAGGTCCAATGGCAGGCCTGCACCTGAAAAAATAATGTTGACTTTTTCTTTTATGGAAGTGGTGACTAAATCTGCGTAGTTGGACAATGCAACCATGATGTTTACCCCAAGTATCCCCTGGGATTTTTCGCGTGTTTTACGAATCTCTTCCGTCAGACCGTAAATGCAATTATTTAAATAGTCAGACGAATGATCTTTGTATAGAAATCCAATCCCTGCAGGGGAGATAACACCCACACCGCCTTCATTGGCAACTGCAGAAGCCAGTCCTGATAAGGAAACCCCAACACCCATTCCTCCCTGAATTATGGGCAGCTTGATTTTCAGCCCACCAATATTCAATACTTTCATCGTATATCTTTTTTACACATTAACATTGCAATGGTAGATATAGAATAAGTTCTGACCAAATAAAAGGGTTATGCAGCCCAAAAAAGGTTGAAAACAGTGAATTTTGGGATGAAATACAGTTTTTCCGGGATGAATTTCACTTAGGTATAGATGATAAACCATTTAACTTAGCTTCTCCTTGAATACAGAAACCCAGTTTCGGGAGACTGGCACGGTGAATTCCAATCGATCCATTTCCAAATGGTACCCATTTGATGATCTTTTCAATTTGGTCACTTTGTTGATATTGACCATCCAACAGCGGTGGCATTTCAACATTACTTCCGACGAGGCGAGCGCCTTTTCAACATTGGTAAATGATTGCCTGAAGAGTCTTTTTCGCACAGCCGATTTCCGGTCTATCCAATAAATCTCGACATAATTTCCTGAAGAGTGGATTAAAATGACCCGTTCAACCTCTTCGGCGAATGACTGCTTTTTATTCTCAGCAAGTAAATGAACAGACTCCTGGTCAGGTGGGTTCTGGAAGGCATTGATCTCCTCTTTTAACCAGCTTTTACCGGTATCAATCATGTTGACCACTTTCATCTTCAGGGAGAGATTGTAACTGATCAGGTTAAAAAGCACCAGGGGCAGTAACGACAAGGCGCCGGTCCTGAAAAAAGGCAAATCAGTATAGGATACGGCCTTTGCCAGCCAGGCCATAAAGGTAAAAAGGGCAAAAAGATTGGAAAACATCCACACATTCCAAATCAGTTCCTTTCGGATGGTCCATTTGGCCGGATTAAAAAGTTTTGGAAATATCCCCGGAAGGATCAGGGTATTAAGAAAAAGGTCCGCAGCGGTCAGCAAACCTGCCCCAAGCACGAAATAACCATCATGCTCTGATTTTAAAAAATTAATCCCCAGTGGTTGAATGTATAACACAATGAGAATAAAGCCCATACTGACCAGCAAAATTGTTTTTGCATTGTGTTTGAAATTATTATTGAACTGGTATGGCTGATTTAAATTCTCAAACATGTATTAATTTTCTTGTCGGGTTAAAACAGTGAATCTCCCTTTGGGCCAAAATCATAGAAAAACATGGTGCGATTGAACCGGATATAGAATTCTGAAATATAATTCTTTATTTTGAGACACTGATCAATTTGTATGAAAAATGCAAAAGCCCCGGAGCTACTCCGGGGCTTTGCGGTCTGGACGGGACTCGAACCCGCGACCCCCTGCGTGACAGGCAGGTATTCTAACCAACTGAACTACCAAACCAAATAGATAAGAACTTTGAATGCGGTCTGGACGGGACTCGAACCCGCGACCCCCTGCGTGACAGGCAGGTATTCTAACCAACTGAACTACCAAACCAAATTACTGAAAGGCTCTCGTTTTTAAACAATAACGTTACCTCAAAAGCAGTGCAAATATACGACTTGTTTTTATTTATCCACAATGAACTTTCGATAAAAATTAACGCATTGCGAATGACGATGTTCTAAAGAGCGCCAATAGTCAAAATTTGGCAGTTTATAGTATGCATCTAATTGATTATATGAGTTCTATGATATTTCTGAAGTTCAGAACAAGTCTTTAATTTCTTCATTTTACTTCCATGAATTTTGTTGATTTAAAAAATGCATGCATTTGATTATAAATATTTTGAAGTGATTAGCCAGCAGATGGTTTGAAGAAAGAGAAGTGGACACTTCCATAAACCCTTTGTTCAAAAATATTGGGATGGGAAGCAAAATTGTCGCTCTTGCCATGTTCAAGTACCAACATCCCCCCAGGATTTATCAGCTGGTATTTTAAAACAAGATCAGGAATCTCTTTCAAAGAGTTAAGCTGATAGGGAGGGTCTGCAAAAATTAAGTCATATTTTTCGGTGCACCTTGGAATATATTTTAAGACATCATACCTCAAAAGATGAATTATCTTTTCCAGATGAAGTTGCTGGATGACAGATGAAATGAAGGCATAGTGGACATGGTCCAACTCAACTGAGGTAACTGAATTACATCCCCTGGAAGCAAATTCGAAAGAGATACTTCCGGTTCCTGCAAACAGGTCCAGCACCCTGGTCTCTTCAAAATCGATCCTGTTGGCCAGAATATTAAAGAGATTTTCCCTGGCAAAATCGGTTGTTGGCCGGGCTTTAAAATTTTTACCAGGCTTAAAAAGCCGACCTTTTAATTCCCCCCCAATTATTCGCATTTGTAAAGATCAAGAAGTGAAGTGAAGTAATGGTCAGGTAATTGGTTAAAGGTATAACTATAGCTGTAAAAGGAAGTCGGATGGGCAAAAACTGTTTTTCTGACGTATTTTTTTAAGGTTTGATACATCGGCCCCGTCTGAGGAAACTGACCGTGGATAACAATCTCGGTGGTATCCGGCGGAAGTTTTAACTGATCAAATACATAAAGAACATAATAAATCACATCCTCTTCGCCGGAGTAATTAAATTGATTGCACAACAACAGTTTTGAGCCTGACAAAACGATCAACTCAAAATAGGTACGGAAGAAATTCAGGTGTACCTGTTTCCTGTCGGGAAAATTCTTATTCTCTTTCAATGCCCTTTCGATAAGAGAAAAGAGATTGTGCCTGATGCTGGCTTTCGGAAATTTGAGCGCAAGAAACTCCTTCAGGTTTTCCGGGATATTGAAGATGCACCATGCTTCAGCCTTGGGCAATTGGGTCTTTTCTATGAGGTAACCTTTTTCGACCTCGTGATTAAATCCAAAGAATTTTTCTGCGTATAAGTTATGAAAAAATGCCTGAGGTACCAGGGTGAAATTTTCGGAAGAGTAAATAATTTCAACACTTTTAAATTTCAGGTTAAGGTGTTCATCCCGATCCATCAATTCCCGAATATGCATGAAAAGTAATCTCGGGCGTTTCAGAAAAAAATTGGCAGATTTCAACACCGTGTACTTTCCCCTGGGAATATCCAGAATGGCAAAAGAAAATCCATCCAGGCTTATTTGGATGGACAAATGATATAAATTACTCTGTTCGTGATCGAAAGATTTGTCGATAAAACAGATATCGTGCATTGAATTTTTTTATAGGTTCCTACCACAGCTGTGGTACTCATATGTTGTCTAATAACTCAAAAAAGTAAAAAAATCAATGAATTTTAAATTGATTTTATAATTCTTCGCAATAAATTGGTTCACAATTCACAAATTTAAAAAAATTCTTTGACTCTCGTGATACCCATAAAAAATAGCCGACCTGATGAAAAATTTTATCTCTGATTTGATCATTAAAAAACTGGGCCATGAGCCAACCTTAGGCCAAAAAGAGATGATTGACAAATTGGCTGACTTTGTTTCAACCCCGGAATCTGACGTTCTGTTCTTGCTTAAGGGATATGCCGGTACCGGAAAAACGACGACCATCAGTGCAATGGTAAAAGTTTTGGATGAGTTGAAGATCAAATTTGTGTTGTTGGCGCCGACCGGCCGTGCTGCCAAAGTGCTTTCCAAACAGAGTGGAAAACCAGCTTCTACCATTCATAAAAAAATTTACCGTCAACAATCAACAGCTGATGGCGCAAGTAAATTTTCACTCGACAGAAATCTGGGTAAAAACACCGTTTTTTTTGTTGATGAAGCATCCATGATCTCCAACTTACCCCAGGACCATAGCGTCTTTGGATCAGGTTACCTGCTATCCGATTTAATCGAATACGTCACCTCCGGTTTTAATTGTAAACTTATTGTCTCAGGAGATACTGCCCAGCTTCCCCCTGTAGGTCTATCTGTGAGTCCGGCGCTTGAAAAAGATGAGTTGTCGCTCTTCGGAATGGAAGTCATTACCATGGAGCTGCGGGAGGTTGTCAGACAGTCGCAGGAATCCGGAATTTTGGAAAATGCAACCTATATCCGGAACCGTATCCTGGAAGACTCGCCTACCGGATTCTGGAAGATTAAAATGAAAGGATTTCCGGATGTCATCCAACTCGGAGGGGATCAATTGATTGATGAAATATCGAATTGTTACAACCGGTTGGGAATGGAAGAGACCATCGTCATTACCCGTTCCAACAAACGGGCCAACCTGTTCAACGAAGGGATTCGCAAAACCATTCTTTATCAGGAAGATCAGATCATGAGAGGGGACCTTCTGATGATTGTCAAAAACAATTACCATTGGTCGAAACAATTGGAAGAGCTTGATTTTATTGCCAATGGCGATATTGCTGAAATCATTCGGATCCGAAAATACGAAGAACGCTTTGGGTTTCACTTTGCCAATGTTGTACTCCGTTTAATTGATTACCAGGATTTGGAAATCGAATGCAAAATTCTGCTGGAGACCCTTACAGTCGAAGCGCCCGCTTTAACATCGGAGGAGAACAAGCGACTGTTCGAAGCCATTTCCGAAGATTATGAGGAGATAAGAAACAAAAGGGAAAGATGGAAAAAAATCCGGGAAGATCCTTATTTCAATGCATTACAAGTAAAATACTCCTACGCCGTAACCTGTCACAAAGCGCAGGGAGGACAGTGGAAAGCCGTTTTTTTGGACCATGGCTACCTGACGGCCGAAATGATCGACCGTGAATTTCTGCGCTGGTTTTACACGGCATTTACCCGGGCAGAAGAGTGCCTTTACCTGGTTAATTTCCACAAGGATTTTTTTGATGGAACAACAAGTTAGAAAGGTTTGAAAAGTTTTTATTGTTTAAATTGTTTGAGAAGTTCAGTTCCCCGTGTGTTCCCCCGCTGGGTATGCTGTCATCATTTTGAGAAAGGGCTCTGCTAAAAAGTAGGTTGCTTTATTTTCTTTTTATTAGCTCTAATCCGTCAATAAGTTCAAAATGTTTTACATTGAGTGTCGCTAATTTTATATTATTTGCAAGAGCAGTTCCTGCAATCATTAAGTCAGGCTTATCAATCGTCTTATTTTTTCGTCTAAGCTCTCTTTCAATCCTGGTTGTGACACGATTTGCTTCAGAATTATAGGGCAAAGAAACTATTTTATTGAAAAAATCATCCCAATATAAATCCTGCTCAGCGTTACTGCCATAATATATCTCATACTCAGTTATAACCGACACAGCAAACAAATCATATTCCTTAGTTAACTGGTAAAAGAATGATTTTGATTTGTTTACTTTACGAAAGTAATCAATCAACACGGAAGTGTCCAAACAAATTACTTGTTTCTCCATTGATTGAATGCTTTTCTATTCTCCTTAAAGGAAGCATACTGATCATCAGACATGACAGGCCCTTTCAAAAGAAATTTTTGAAAATCTGTTTTGCCTGTTCCGGCTTTATTTACCGCAACAACATTTTCCAAATCAGACTTTATCTTTGCAAGTTGATTTGCCGGCAAATTCCTGATAATATCAATTAATTGCTCGTACTTTATATCTACAGTAAGCTGCATGGTTTTTTTTACAAAATTAACCAAAATATTCACACAAGCCGAGTGGAGGTTTTAAAGTTTTCCGCATCCCGGGAAGCATCCTTTTTATCTTGAAAAAACTTATCTGTGTTTTTTACTTTTAACCCCGGCAGATTTTGAAAACTTGCCCAAAAAAATCGGGATTGCAATTATAAAAGGGAAATTACGGGGATATTAGGAGTCATCGTGGTCTGTGCGAAGTTATCCTTTCATTTTATCAGGATCTTGTCTGGAATCAAAAATATCTGTAACGTAAATATACTCACCAACGACTCTGTAAATTATCTTGTAATGGCTTTCAACTAAACGCCGATGTCCTAATCCTAAATGTTCTAAAAATGGTTCTTTCTGGCCATTAAATGGTTGCAACAGCAAAGTATCTGCCTTATCTAAAATCCGGTCCCGGATTTCTATCAATTTTTCATGAGAGATCTTTGTGGCAATAAACTCTAATGCCTCTTCGAGACTGGCAAGCGCCTGTTCTGTATATACAAGCTTCATTACCGGGGAAAATCATCGGTTCTCTGCTCAATTTCAGCTCTGGTAAATACCTTTCCGGCATGAATATCATTTTCCGATTTTTCGGCCCGACTTATTAGTTTTGTTTTTAACACTTCTTCTTTGCGAAGTGCTTCATAAAACTGATTAATCAGGCTTTCATCTACTTGATGTAAGTGACTATGGATAAAATCCCTTTTTTCAACTACATTCATAATTACCATTCTTTTATCTCTTGCAAATTTACTGTTTTTTACACATTTTTAGTTACAGTCCAAGAGGTAAGATGTTCGCTCGGGCTTACGCCGAAATATCGCGGACGAAGCCTTGAAAACAGCATTGTTTCGTGCAACAGGGCTTCATGTCGGGTTTCGTCCCTCAACCACACGAAGCCTTAGTTATTATGCACAGTTACTTTTTGATTTGTCTATAATATATTGGTATTTTAAATTCATTCCTCAAGAAATTAAGATAAATCTCTGTCTCATTATCAATTGCAAACTCACCTGCAACATAAATATTGGAAGCATTCATTTTTCCATTCCCAAAAGCATATTCAAACAATTGTCCAATGGCTTGTCTAACACAGGATTTCGCTGAACTCGCTGTCTTAACCTCATAAAAATGATAGTCATTATTGTACTTAACTACAATGTCTATCTTGTTGCCATTAAAAAAATTCTCAATGCTTACATTTTCTTTTCCAAATTGGCTTATGAGTTCTGTTTGCAACAATTTTTGCAAATAAGAATGCCTAATATCAACGTTAATCTCTCTTTCTATAGTTGTATAGCTGGCTGTTTCTGCTAAAGCTCTCGATTTACTCTCAAAAACAAAATCAGTTGTAGGTTTTATTGTTGTTGATACTACAGGCTCAAAATTTGAAGTCTCAATGGTTTTATAAACCCATAATAATTTATCAAAAGTCTTCAATATTTCATCAATCTCTATCTCATCCATTTTGAGTGTCTTGCCAAAAAAGATGAATATTCCCTTTTTAATTATTGATTGACGAATTTCAGTAACTTCTAAAATTTCACTTCTTTTATCACCATTCCAATACCACATTCTGAACTCCCTAAAGAATTCAGGGTTCTCCCGAATAAGGCAATTTAATTTCAAAACCTTTGGATACAAAATATCAATATCTGGAAGTGATTGGCTAGTTTCTAAAGAAAATGCTAATCCATACCTTAACCCCTCATCCTCAAATCCAATATTATATTGAATCTCTGATCTGCCACCATAGTGAAAGGCCCAAGAGTCGGTAAGAGTATTCGGATTATCCACAAAAATGGAATTTGTAGATACCCTCTTTAGACCTTTAATACTCTTTCTAATTGATTGTAAATCTCCAATTTCGTAACCAATCGATTTTTTATTTATCTCGAAAGCTATCTCTTTAAGTGTCATAGATGAAAAGATTAAATCGTTAAATTTTTCTTTTTCTTGTCTTATAAATTAACAATTCCAATCGCATGAAATGTCGCCCTCTCGCAGCCGATGTAATTGTGCATAACGGTCGAGGCTATGAGCAGGAGCGGGTTGCGAGCTGCAAAAATGTCCGCCAGGACAATTTCGCAGACGTGCGAGCCGGATGGTTTTGCACCTAAGCCGCTATTGCTCCATAGCCTTTGTTAGCAACCGTAATGTCATTTTGTATCGAAATTTATCGCTACGTATTTTTCAAGTTCCTTTGCATTTTGTATATCACTTACTCGCCTTAATCTATTGTTTACTAGTTTTATGTCAAGAAATTTATTGCCAAATACTTGTTTGATTTTCATCGATTTTACTTCGTTCAAAGCTATATCACTCTTGACCGACCTTAAAAGCAAAATAGTTAATAACAGAATACCCAATAAAATAAATATAAGTTCAAACCAAAAATCAAACTGAGCCCCAGTTTTATAGGACTTCAAAAAAAACAAGATGAGAATCATTATCCCCATGAAAGTAATCAATGAACTTGACCACTTTTGCATTTTTGCATCGTCTTTTATGATGATTTTGTCTTCGTCGAACAAAATCTCACCTTTTTTAAGTTTAAATGTCTGTCTCATACTATGTCTTATTATGGTTGCTAACGTATATATGTATGGAAAAACACTGTTTAGCATCCCTATTTGGTCGGGTATGTATGGTCTTCGTCGGTTATACAAAAGTAAACTTACCCAATAATATTTAATTACCAAAGCTTTAGGCAAAAAAATTGCGCGGGCAAAGTTCAACTTTGCGGGAAAACAGGCCGGTAGAAACGTTGAAATTGCTTGCGCATATTGTCCCGTACGGGACAACAGAGGGTTGTTTTTCCTCCGTTTCTACCGGCCACTGGTCCCTAACGGAACCTTGCAATAATTAGCCTGATCCGGAAGTGAATATTTTTCCGGAATGCAGGCTCACGCTTTTACCTTTGCGGCCCGTGGCGAATCGTCCACTTCGAAACCATATTCACCCAGGACTTTAGGGGTTTGGCGGTAAACGCCTAACAATAGATCACGGCTTGCCTTGACCGATTCGGTAATTTCACCTAACAGCAGGTCGCGCTGCCGGTAGGCTTCTTCTGCTTGCCGTGTGAATTCTTCGGCCTGTCTATGTAGCTGTAAACAAGGCGCTACGGTTGGCCCGTTGTCCGCCCATTTGTGGGATACCATCGCGTTCAACGGCGATGAAGCA
>JAMDDG010000263.1 GCA_023488865.1 Bacteroidota bacterium
CTACCGGGGCTCAACAACAATTTGACGAAAGTAAAAAGGCTTATTTCACCAGCGTAGCTAATATGAAATTGAAAAATCCGCTTTTGGTGGGTTTTGGTATCAGCAACAAGAGTACCCTGGAAGCTGCCTCAGCCCATACCAGCGGGGCTATCATCGGGAGCAAATTTATCCAGATGCTGGGCGAATGTGCTACGCCGGATGAGGCGGTTAAGGCGTTGTTGAATTCGCTGAAATAAAATTAAGAATGGAGATTTGGACAGGCACTTGTAGAGACGTTGCATGCAACGTCTCTACACACCCGTGGGTTTTTATTGGGTTGAAATTGTCATAAAAATGTTTGTTTTTATCGCAAAAGCCAATAAAATAGGGCTATTGAGAATTTCTTAACTATATGGGAATAAAACATATACAATTCTCATAAATTTTATTACATTTACCTTTCAAACAAAAATAACTAAAAAACTAAACTTCCTGGGTGTCCCAATCATAATGTAATCCGGTTGGAACAGGAGCCCGATGGTTGCTCTTTTTTTTGAAGCTTGTCAATTTGACACCTGATATTCAATGAAAAACAGAAAGCCGGCATCTCTCCTTTTCGTCATCCTTTTGCTGTTGGCCCCCTTTCTACTGATGGGGCAGGATTTAACAACGATCAAGGGGAAAAAACCATTTAAAATTACAGGCGGTTATGGCATTAACTTCAGCAGTACCGCCACCAACGACAGCAACAGGGTTCCTATGCCTTCCTATTGGGCTGCCAACCTGAATCTGAATTTTAGTTTTTATGGACTGGAAATTCCGGTTTCGGCCATTTTTACCAATGGCAAAGTCTCCCTAAACCACGCCTTCAACCAGTTCGGCATCAGTCCAAGGTGGAAATGGATCACCCTGCACGCCGGTTACCGACAGTACAACTACTCGTCTTTCACCGTTTCCGGTCAGACCCTTTTCGGCGGGGGCATCGATTTGACACCCGGCAAGTTTCGCTTCGGCTTCATTGCCGGAAGGCTGCGAAAAGCCATTGAAGCCGACTCTTCAAAGATCTACTCCCAGAATATCCCGGGTTCCTATCCCCTCAACGTATCCACCGTTAACGGGACCAATTACTATTCGCCACAGGCATCCTACTCCAGGTTGGGCTGGGGCGCCCGAATAGGTTACGGCACAGCCACTAACTTTGTCGATCTGATTTTCTTCCGGGGTTACGACCGCTCCTCCTCCCTCAACGAAAAAACAGGCGCCCTGGCGATCTTCCCGGAAGAGAACGTGGTTTTGGGGATCAACATCTTCCAGAAATTCCTAAAGCACTTTACCATGGGTGTTAACGGTGCCGCAAGCATTTATACCTATGACTCCAATGCCGAACCGGTTGACCAGGATATACCCCTCGTCAGTCTGATCAACAAGATTATTACCATCCGCTCATCTACACAGGCGCAGTGGGCCGGGGAGGCCAACTTCAACATCAACTACCCGAATTTTAACCTGCTCACCTCTTTTAAACGGGCCGAACCCAACTTCCGGAGCATGGGCATCAACTCCTACCTGACCGACCTGAACCTGATCACCGTTCAGCCTTCGTGGAATATGTTCAAACAAAAAGTCAGGTTTTCCAATGTATTTCAACACCAGACGGACAACCTGAACAAATACAAACTATTGACTACCAAGCGTTTTTTGGCTAACTCCTCCATCTCGTTCAGCCTCACCAACAACTTTGGCTTCGACCTCAACTACAACAACAACTCCATCGAGCAGGTAAAGGTGAAAGCAATAGTGCCCGACTCTATCCAGGCATCCCAAAAAAGCAACGCCTTCACCATCTCTCCACGCTATTTTTTCACCAACCAAAATTTTTCAAACGTTGCCTCTTTGGTCTGTAGTTATACCGATCTCAAAAACCAACAAATGAACGGTGTTGCCAACAACATTCAAAACCTCTATGCCACTATCAACAATACCTTTGTTCTTTTCAAGATAGGACTCAACATCAACGCTGGTCTCAACTTCAACAATACGGAAACCTCCATGAATAAGCTTCAGAGTTACGGTTTCATTGCCGGACTGACCAAGGCATTCCTGTCGAACAAACTCTCCCTTTCGAACAATAACATCCTTTTGTGGAACAAATTAGACGGAAAGGGCAATGGCAAAACCTTCTCCATCGATCTGAACAGTGGCTATCAGTTTTTATCCGGTCACTCAATCAGTGCAGGGTTCAACTATCTCTATTCCCCGGCCAACGGCATCTACAACCTTCACGATTTCCAACAAACCAGGATTTTGCTCTCCTATCAGTACCATTTTTAATTGCTTCAGCCATGAAAAAGCAACGCCTCCTGACAAAATATTTTCTCACCCTCTTTCTGACGGCGATCGCCTCCCTCGCTTTTGCTCAACAGGTGACGGTAAACCTCAACATTATACCGCCCTACTCCCCCTATTACCGTGATTACACCTCCGGCACGAGCAACAAAGTACTGGTAACGCTTTTGTACTCCAACGCCGTGAGTGGCGATCCCATCCAGATTTTCTTATCAGGATCCATCCGCAAGGACGACAACAGCATCTTGCTGGCATTGAAGGAGGGCTACCGACCGGGAATGCCCATCACGCTGGTACCCAACGTTCCCCAGACGCTAACAGGCGCCCAACTCCGCAATATGTTTGGCAATGGCACCACCAACGATTTGATTGTTAATGGAATAACCACACAGGAAATCATAACAAACCAGGCATTGCCGGAAGGTGGTTATCAATTTTGTGCCAAAGCAATGGATTACAGCAAAGGAACACCACTTGGTGAGAGTTGCCGATCCATGTTTATTGCCCACGGCGAACCGCCACAGATCGTGACACCGCTGAACAATGGCTTTGAAATAGCAAAGACACCCCAATTTGTGATGATTCGATGGACGCCGGTAACACCCTTCATCCAGGGACTTACCTACCGTCTTCGGGTGGTTAAACTCCCCGAAGGGGTGAGCGCCATCGATGCTATCACCTACTCTACCCAGGTAGTTCTCGAAAAGTCGAACATCCAGGCTACTGAATTTCCACTCGACCTAAGCAGTGGCATACAGTTAGATACCGGAGCCGTTTATGTGGTTCAGGTCACTGGCGTGACCCAATATGCCTACATCAAGAATTTTGGGAAAAGCGAACCTGTCCTTTTCAGATACCGGGGTGATCCACTCGCCCAAAAAATATCGCCACTTTCCGGTGAATTTGGGTTTTTGAATCCCGCATACAGAGGTAAAAACAAACCTGACACCCTGAAGGTAAACAGCGAAAATGACCTGTTGATCAACTGGTGCTGGAAGAAAAAATTGACCGACAACACCACGATCGTGGATGACTCGGCAGCCATCAAATCGATGAATATCCAGCAATATGTCCTAAAAATCGATCGTAAAAATGTCGCAGCCAAGAATGCTGCCACTCAGCAAAATTTCGCCTTCACCAGCGTATTCGTAAAAAAGCCGGGTACCGATTCCATCAGCAATTATCTGATGCTGAAGGAGGCGGATGCACTGCAAGCTGGTTTCGCCGACGGAGATACCTACAGCGCCTCCATGCAAGTTTATGGACTCAACAATCAACTGCTGCTAACTGCCCTTAGTCCTGAATTTGTTTACAAAACAACTGCAAACGAGACCGCTTCGGTAGGGGTACCCGTGCAAGCCGTTGTCAACTACTCCTTCCAGAATTTTCCTGACATCTACCCAGTAAAAAACACAGGGATTACGCTTGAAGCGTTCAAGCTTCAGCCTGGGAACTCCGGTCAAGCCGGAACTACAGGCGACAATTTACTGAAAAGTTTACCTACAGAGATCATTGGAGGCCGGAATTTTGCCAGGATCGCCTCCACGGTAGTTACGACCGATACACTTGGGAAGGTACAGACGGAAATAAAGGTACCCTCACTGTATTTCGACCACGATTCAATCCTGTACCGGCTAAAAATCAGCAATCAATATTATATAGATAAGGACTTTAGGACAATCACCTTACCTGTCAGCAAGAAAGACAGCACCCTTAATTTTGGTCAGCTGATGGCCAAAACCTACGCCTATCAGCTAAAATTAAAGGTCACCAAACAATTTACAACCTACCGGCTGGTCAAGAACGAGAATGGGCTTACAGTAGAATTAGCCAAGGGAGATCCATTGTTTCAGTCATCCAGCAATAGCACCAACGACAAGACACAATCCTACAGTTACTCAATAGAACAGTCTACAAAAGCCGAGGGAATCCCTGTCGTTCTCTACCGTGAAAACAAACCAGCCACGGTTCCCCCTTTCGAGGGAGAGATTACTAAAAATTCCCTCTCTAACACCAATAAGCTGACAGGAATCACGGTAGTGTCGCTCGGTATGACCCAAACAGAAAAAGACAGCACCTACGTGGTATTTGACAAACTATTGGCCACCAACTTCCAGGGGGAAGAGTACAAGATACTGGCCATCAAGAATCTGGATGAATTGTTGGCACCTGTAAATCAAGGAAAATCCGGCACTCCTAATCTTTTCGCCAAACAATATGTTTCACAGATCAACGCCGGTGGCATGACACCGCAGATTAGCCAAAGCCTGGCTAATGTCATTCAAAACCTATCCGGCAACGGACCAACCACCACTTTTATCGACTCCGCGGGTTTTGTCGCTGAAAAGATGGTCTTCAAGTTGCCATTGCCCGCCGGGAATGAGGGACCTGAGGCCTATTACCGGCACGTCAAAGCCAACTACAACATCATCTCCTGCAAACCCCCAACCTCCGTATTCAGAGGAAAGTTATTCTACACCTGGAGCTCGGATGCCAACGGCATCAGGCGTCCGTTGGCCAATACACACTTCCGGGTGATGGTCGATTATGTGGATGGAAAAAATAAATCCATCGGCGCGGTCACCAACACGATGCCGGGTGGATTAGTGCCCGGACATTGGGAATACACCTCCTTTCAGCCAGCTAACTCAGATGAGGTTATTCCGTTAGTCGACCAGTATGCCACCATGGCCGAAGGCACTACCGACGGAGATGGAAACTTTACCATCGAAGTGGTCAACTTCAACAAAAAGGGAGATCTTGGAGCCGGAAGTGTCATCAATTCTGAGGGCCATACCAAACCTCCGATCACCGGGCAAAGCCTGGAAGACAAACTTAAAAATTTCGGGCAGGAGAGTGTAAACCCATGGGATCAGTCAGGCCAGTTCGGCGATCAATTCGGCCAATTGGGGAATCAACAGAATGTGGGCCATCAGGGATCTTTGAACAACAATTTCAATGTTGGTTTCAATGCCGGTAGTTTCTCCTTCGAGGTGGGGGGCATAAATAACAAGGGCGGACTGCAAAACGGAGGAAATGCCGGGATGAACATGAATTTTGCCCCGGTATATCCCTTTGGACCCGCACCTTTTGACGCTTCAGCGATGGATGACAGCAAGCAGACTTCCACTGTCTATAGCCAGTTCAAACGGATTTACCGCATCGTGATCGACGGAGAGAGCGCCCCCTATTATTACCCCTCCAAGGAGGTCGTCGAGATTCAGCCCTTCCAAAATCAAACGACACCCTACAACATAACCCATTTTGTCAGGGAATTCAGGCTGATTGCCAAAACCTGCGAATTGAAAACCAGCAAGGATACCATTCCGCTCTCTGAGATGCAGGTCATGCTCTTCCGCGATGAGTCTACCAAGCCCAAAAATCTCCCGCAAGGGGAAGGTGACGGCAAATACACCCACAAGGAGTTGATCAACCCTGAATATAGTAATAAAAGTGGAATTGACAATCAGACCGATCTCAACCCTGCCAACATCTACAGTCAGAAATTCGAGCAACTCTGGCCAACCTCTCCAACGGACAATCAAAGCACTGTCAAACTTGGGGCCTTGTTGCAAGCGCAGTACCAGGACTATTTTGTGCAATCGTCGAGCTATGTAAACACCGGAACCAAAACGTACAAATCTACTATCGTGGAAGTTCCCAAAATCAACGACACCAATGTCGATTGGACCAGCCCCGTAATACCGGATGTAAATTTAAAAATTGTACTCGAACCACTGATCAGCAGGGCTTTGGTTCATGTAAAAGACAGTGCATCGGGTAAAAACCTTACAACGGGCAATGCGACGAGAATCCTTATTTCAAACAATAAATTGAACTTCATCGGCAACTATGTGCTGGGCACCTACAAATCTAAGGATGTCGACAAATATGGCTATGCCGAACTTCTGGCCAGTGATCAGCCGCTAAAAAGTTACGTCGGTCCATCAAATACCAACATTCCGGTCAATATCTATTTCTACGCGAAAGCCAATGGTTATAACTATTCTACACAACCCTACATGGTACCATTCGTCTATAAGGGGAAACAGGCAACACCGGTGCTTGCACTTATCCCTTCAGCCCGTATCACAGGCAAGGTATCTACTCCTGACGCAAACACCAGAAGCTTTACGAAACCCCCGGTTGAGGCTTATCTGCAAGTGGATACCGGCAAGATCTATGAGACTGACAAAATGGGTAAATTCGATATTCCTATTGCACCTGTGGCTGGCAGTAAACTGAAAATTACCCCCAAGGACGTGGCCTATTTCGATACGCTCTATGTGCTGGTGGCCGCGGACCAGAACAAACAACTCATCGATCTGAAAAACATCGATGTTTTCAGGCGTAAACACCGGCTTGAGTTCAACGTCTTCAGAAAGATGCCGGCAGGCTACAACGCCGGCAAAACTCGTGTGAAAGATGCCAAAATTCAGCTGGGCGAGTCCGTGAAAACAACCGACGAATTCGGAAAGGCCCGATTCAACTTTGAAAATGTCTCTGTCAACAACTACACCTTCGTTATCAAGGGACCCGACGGACAAGGCTACATCCCCAAAACCCTTAATCTAAAAAGTGTAGAAAGCAAAGAGTACAAAATGGTCAATGTTGAGCTCGAAAAAGGCAGCGAGGTCACTGGTATGGTCAAACTGGACGGTCAACCGGTGAAACATGCCCGTGTCTATCTTGAAGTTGCCAATACCGGGACTCAAACAAACTACCAAAACTATGAGTATGCTGGTCCGAATCAATCCTCACAATCGAATGGTCCGTCGCTAAACCCAAATACTCAGTATAATGTCAATAACCAGAAGCCCCCTGCCAATGGAAACGTATATCAGGTCAACCAGACAGCCCTCGGGATTAATGCCTCAACTGGCAGTATTACGGCGGATGCCAATCTGGTGGAGGCTTATACCGATGCTCTGGGAAAATACAAGTTGCAGGGGATTCCTGTCAACAATCAAAAGGTCAATCTGCTCGCCACACTCGACACCACTTTCACCGTATCCGGCGATCAGCAGCAAGTGAATATTCAAAATGGAACTGGCACATCCAACTTGGAACTTAAATCATTTGGCCAGGCGATGGTCAACAAGTTGTATGGCTTTCCGTTGACGGTAGAGAAGCTGACCCCGGTCAACGAGAATCAGATCAAAGTAACAGGATTGGTTCACTGGACAGAGGCCATCAGTGATTTCGGGCTGGAAGAGGTCAACAAAGTTCTTCGGGTGGAGGATGTGCTTTTTGACCTGGTGACAAAAAACAACGCCACCACAGCCGTAGCTCACGACGGATCGGTCAAAATCAGCAGCGTCACCAACCTCAAACTTTCTTACATCGACAAATACAATGTAAAATTGACCGCCCTCAGCGCTACTCCGGGCCAGGGGTTCAACACAAGCCCTTTGTCAATTACGAAAGTGGATGATTACGGAAAAATCAGCGGCAGGATGCAGATCGTCGACAACTCTTTCAACTACCCCAGCAGCTATTTGAGTTTTACCGGGAGTGAATTTTACCTGGCAAAGCTTAGAACTGACTCGACAATCAACAACAATGTCAGCGTGGCAACAAGTGCGCTCACCGAAACAGAATCAAACAACAGCGCCTACAGCAAACCTCAAGCCTACCGGGAGCAGGTCAACAGCAGAATCAACAACTACAGGCAGGCTGCGAAGCCTGTCTATTACCTCTGTGACAAAAACGGGGATTCTATCCGCTTCAAGCTGATCAATTTTGTTGCCAAAGCCTATCCCGGCCGGAGTTACATCGACCAGACAGGAAAGATCCACTTGAACACGCTACTTTCGTGCAAAATACCCAATGCCCAGCCCGAGAACTTCTCAATCCGGATTCCCGATATGGTGCTGGACGATAACAAGGTCTATCCTGCTTCCGGCTCACAACCGATCATTTTGTCGCTCGAAAAATGGACATTGGAGGCAAAAAACTGGAATTTCAGCACCACCGAAGGCGGAATCCTGAGTTCCGATGCCTTGATTAGGACCAAGCTCATCGACATCCCGGTAGGAAAATTTGTTTTGCGCAGCGACATGTTTTTGATTGATGATTTTAAAATGGATAAGCTCACCTTAGCCGGTGGAAAATTCCCGCTTGCCAACATTGCAACGGACAGGGCGCATCTGAACTACGAATACAAGGTAGGAACCGACATGAAGCCTCACTGGAATTTTTCACTGCTTGGAACGGGTAATACACGGGTTGCTTCCCTGCCTGCCTTACAGGGGATGAGAACCTTAGACAACCAGGACTACCCGATCGATTTGAATTACATCGAAATACTGAGCAACAACGAGATGATTGTTCAACTCATGCAGAAACCCGACAAGGCCAGAATAATGGGCAACTCCCTGGCACAATTTGAACCGTTGACCATCTTCAACGGACCCAACTACATCAACGTTTCAGGTCTGCTCAACACTGGCGCACCCCGCATGAGTGACATTGATCTGACGACGCGCTGGACCAGTCCGACAAGCAATCCTGAATTCGAAACCGTTTCGACCGATTTTGAAGGAAAAGGTTTCGTCCATTTCGTAGCCTCGAAAGATAACATCAGCATCACCGACAACCTGATCACGATAGACGGCCAGGTGATGGAAAAACCGGATAAAACCTTTAATCCAATACCGGCAAAATTCTTTGCCCGAAGCAGTGGCACAAATAAAGGGTCCAACGGAGGAGTCTTGCAAACTTCACTGAACAATCAACTATCCGGTTCTTCAAACTTCGAAGTGGTTCTCCAAAAAGACTGGGTTACTCAGCTTTCGGAAGATGAACCGGATGGGGCCAAAGTGCCCACGACCTCCCAGCAGGGTTATAGCCTCAAGATTACCGATGGGAGTATGAAGGTGGTAAACAACGACTGGACAACGCTGAAATACGAAGGCCTGATGATGAGCAACGCCAAATCGGCCGACAACATTGCGGACAGTAAAACCAAATTTGAAGTTCTGGGCGACATCAGTGCCAACTCCGACGGGCTCGCCGTTACCGGCATCAACACCCCGTTTGGATCGATGTCGCAAACCTTCGACTTTAAGAAGAAGGAGCTGATCGGATCGCTTACCATCAACATGGAGGTATTGCTGGGAACGGTAAGGCTGCACAGTGGCACCATTGAGACTTGTTTCGGCGCCCCGGGATTTTATGTGGCAGGTGGATGCTATGCCTTTATTCCTGCAGGTATTTTGGCTGGCGATTACAATCTGGGTTTCATGGCGGGGCATCACGAACTGACCGACCAGCTTTGGAATACGACCAACTCCTACATTGATCCATCCGTAATCAATGTCTGTTACAAACAGAGCACAACCAACCTGTCGGGATTCTACTTCGCGTTCAACCGGGAAATCATCAACAAAAGCGTCGACTTCGATTACGTCATCGCTTCCGGTTACGTGAAAGCATTAGCCCTCATCGGCGGAGATTTTTACATCAATGCCACATCCGACTGGAAAGTGGGTGGGGATGGATATGTCCATGTAGGTGTAAACGCCGGCTTGTCGGCAATTACCGGCACCAGCATCAACGGAGGCGTTAACGGCGATGGGAAAATATTGTTCCAGGTCGGCAACCCAAGTTATTTTGATGCCAACCTAAAGCTCGGTTTCAACGCTTCATTAGAGCAAAGCCTGGGTGTTACGACCCTTAAGAAAACGGTCTCAGTGGGTTGTTATGCCTCCGGTGGCACCAGTGGTTTTGACTTTAACCTGGGTAGCGGAATAAACGTACTTTCCTGTCCGCCTGCTAATTAGTAACCATTTATCCAATTACCATGAAATACCCTGAGGAAAAAATTCACAACAACCGAAAAGGATCAGGTAGGTATTGGCTTCACAGATCTTCGATTCCATTTGACCATTAAAAAACAAAATACACATGAAATCATTCCCATATAAAAAGAGTTTAGGCCTGATCCTGGCGTCCGTCTTCGTGATTCAGACAGCAGGAGCAGATCCCTTTACCGGCAAAGCGTACCAGACTGGCAATTTCATCTTTTGTGGCAAGGAGATACCGAAAAACTTCTCCTATCTGATTGAGAAAAAATCTGCTGATGGCCAATGGAAGGCGATAGCCGAATTGAAAGCCCCCACCAGCGAAGCAGCCTGCAATGCAGCCATCCAGCAACTTCCCACCACCGTGGCAGCCATCACCCGGGTAGAACCATCGCTGATTGCTTTTATTTGGAAAAAGATACAAAAATCGACTGTCATTGACTCGCTTTACGCATACAGTACCGATCCACGTTACCAGTTTGTAGCAGGCACGGCCTGGTTTGATGACCGGATCAATGTGGCGGGATCCTATAATTACAGAATTTCAAGGCTCAACCAGAGTGGATCCAAAGAGCTGGTGAGAGAGGAGATCATAAAGTTCCCAGCAGAAAAATGGAATGCGACAACAACGCCTGTTCGCTTTAAACTGAACCAAAAATCAATAGATATCAGTTACGAGATCATGGATCGGGAAAATACCCTGGGGTTAAGGTTATTCAGGAGCCCCTATCTGCAAAAATCGTTTGTTCAGATACCAGCCAGATTGCTCTATACGTCCCAGGAAGGCAAAATGGTAGCCGTGTTGTCAGACGATAATGTCACGAAAGGTTTAACCTACAGCTACGTTGCCCTTCCAGTCGATGGACTGGGCAACCCGGGCAAATCTTCCGACACGCTCAACATTTATTTTGTCCCGAAGCAGGCCGATGTGGGCCTGGTCACTAATTTGACCGTTACTCCTGATCCCGGGAAGGGAGGCAACCTGATTAGTTGGAAATTCAACAAAGGAACGAACGCCAATACGATTGAACTTTTCAGGTCTACGGCGTATAATGGTAGCTACCAACATGTTGCCTCTCTAAACCCAAATCAGACCAACTATTTTGACCAGTCGAACATTTTACCGGCCATCACCTATTTTTATTACATTACCATCAACAACGGTATCGGCAATAGCCTGCCCAGCGCCCGTGTTCCTGCCATACTGGAGGGGAAACGGAAGAATGTGATCCCACCGCAGGATCTCAGGGCGACCAGAACAGGGAATTTGATTACCCTTACTTTTCGCCGTGTAGGTGCCAATATCAGGGGTTATTACGTTTACCGTGGCGACGGATATGTTTCTCCGTTGTCACAGCTACCGCGGATGTTGCTTTCGACCGACTCCCTGTTGAGCTACAAAGATACCCTGCCGTTATCAGTCAACTCATCCGTTTACAGTTACACGGTGGCATCCGTCAATACCTCATACAACATCAGTCCGATGAGTAACCGCGCCTCGGTCTCCTTCAGCGGAGGCAGATTGCAGGTACCCGAAAAGGTGAATGCACGTCTTCTGAATGATGCAATCCTGATAAGCTGGAGCGATGTTTCTGAACTCAATCCGGCCATCACCGGGTATGAACTCCACAGAAGAACTATTTACAATGACAAATTAGAAGAACCCGACCGGTTAGTTGCTACCATCGGCATAATGAATAACTCCTTTACCGACAAAACAGTCGTAGCCGGAAGGAGTTATACTTACAGCGTAAGAAGTATCGGGGCCGACTCGCTGGACACCAGCAGCATGAGCCTTCCGTCCACCATTTTATACGAAGGTGAAAGTTTATTGTCCCCCGGCGATGTAACCGCGATTCCAGCCGATAAAAAAATTATACTTACGTGGAGTTTGCCCGTTGATGATGAGTTATCCTCTGTGCAGATATACCGTGCCACCGAAAACGGTCAACCTATATTAATCAAAGAGGCTGACAAAAAATCGGAAGGTTTTGAGGATACATCTGCAGAGAAAGGCATTCTATATTACTACTTTATCGTACTGAAATACAACAATGGCAGAACCTCTTCACCTACTGATGCGGTAAGTGCCAAATGGTAAGTTACTAAACAAACCTTACCAAAATCAAGGCCATCAGCAAAGTGATGATCGAGACGATCATGATAAAATTGCCGAATTTTCCCACGTTTTCCTCAGAATCGCGCGCTATATAACCGGTAATGACCCCGATAACCGCGAATACAATCAGGATTGAAG
>JAMDDG010000237.1 GCA_023488865.1 Bacteroidota bacterium
ATCTGGTCGTTGTGCATCAAAACTTTGGTGGCGATAAAACTGTAGTAAAAGCGGTAAGCCAGTGCCAGAAAGGCCAGCGCACCTATCACGTAGGGCATTGCATTCATAGTTCGGAAAATAGTTACAGATCAAATTTAAACATAATAACCAATTTGGAAATTTGGAAATGTGAAAATGTGGAAATGACAGGGAATGTGCGTGTAGAGACGTTGCATGCAACGTCTGCCCGACCCATTTTTCCCCGAATTATTGGAGGATCAAATTTATTATGTAAATTCATCTTTGGAATGGTGGTGTATCTTTACGAAATTCTTTGTGAAACCTTTGTGTTTTAGTGCCTTTGTGGCAGGAAAGAAATAACCACTAAATGGCTCAGTGGCACCAAGGTTTCACAATGGAAATACCAAATATTCTGGTACAAACTATTTTAAACAGTTTCATACATTAGAAAGAGTTTATTATGAAAGCAGTAGTAATAGGAGAATCATCCGGTGCGACCATGGAAGCCATCATGGCTGTTTATCCAAGGCACAAACTTGTGGTAGAAAAGTTTATTGAAAGGGGAGAGGTTATAGGGATCGGACCTTTTACCGACCGGGGCAATATGGGTATTTTCAAGACCCGCGCTGCCGCTGAACAGTTTGTAAAAGAAGATCCGTTTGTTCTCGAGGGACTGGTAAAATCATTTGCAATCAGGGACTGGGGCGACGAGTTGCTTCCTGAATAGGAAATGCCCGATTGTCTGGAATAATATCAGGATAAACAGTCCGGATTCAAACAGACAGGGAACAGGTTGTATGTGAAACCGGATTATATCAATTTGTAAGGCCCTTTTCGACCGTCAATATACTTCATTGTGTGTCCCGATATCCACAAAAACAGCTTTTTTCGGCTTGTCTTTTGTGAAGAAGAATACAACTCTCAGGTCATATTCTAATGAGAAACTCCACAAATCTTTTAATTTTCCGGATAATTTATGTGTTTTCAAGCTCGAATCAAACGGATCATTCAAGAACAACTCTAAGCTAATCCAGAATTCAGCCTCAATCTCAGTCGATTTTACTCTTTTTTGAAAGCTTTTTTGAACGACTCGCTAAATGAAACTTCCATTACAGCATCTTTTTGAGTTCATTCACCTTTGATGAGAATTTTAATCTTCCGGATTTATGTTCCTCCTGTGCTTTTTTATGATTGGTTACAATTTCATTTCTCCTTGCTTCAGAAATATTATGCTCCAAAAGGCTTTTTAATTCCAGCTTATCTTCCAGAGGCATGTCATAAATCTTTTCAACCAGGTCTTTGAACTGAAATGCTATCGTTTTCATAACAAGATTTTTAAAGAACAAATATAACTATTTTAATCAAGTAATCCGGCGCCAACGGGGTTTCGTTCAAGAATGTACGACCCCACCGAGGGGTCGTATGTTTGTAGAAAATCCATCAGTCCTATAAACATTTGACTCCGGAGGAGTCAAATAATTGTCCAGACTAAACGAAATTTAATCAGGGCTTAAAATCTGTGTCGGCCAAATTGTACGGGGTACGGATTAAAAAATCCGCGCCCGTGGGAGTAATTAGTTTCGGTCTTATGGTCTAACAAATTCAGCATTTAAGTAAGCAAGGGCAAACAAGCTAATGAGAGTAACTGCCGGGGCTAAATATTTAGCATCGGTTTGTAGCATTAAGGTTACAGCATAACCTGAAATTGCAGCAAACAAAAATCCGAAAATTGCCATGTACCATTTGTAAGCGTATAAAACCTCAATAAATGCACCCAACAGTACCAACCAATTGAACAATGTAAAAATTACATTTTTATCCAAAAATTTAGACTTACCCCAATTGTTTTTTTCTGCCAGTGTGGAGTAAACTATTGAACTGTATGCGGAGGCTATTAGGAGAAAACAAAATATTTCTTTCATAATGTATTGAGGTTTTATACGCTTACAGGTTAATGTGTTTTATAAAGGATAATTCTCTCCGATTCAACTATTTCAATTCAAAATCTGATTTTTATATGTTTAACAGCTCTTATTACTTCGAGCCAGCGGGGGAATAAGCTGTATTATTTAAAAATGACATATCTTTTATTATTTTCATTTTCAATGTTTTAAAGTCTTTAAATGCCTTGTAAAATACAACCTTTGAATAGCTATTATCATTTATAATCAAGTTGTTAATTAATTTTTTATCTTCTAAATTCATTTTTTCTCCGAAAATTATTCCAGTTATACTTCTTTTGTCGAACCCAATGTTCCGTTCATCCGATGGGTTTTTATAATAAGCAAGTAATCTTGTTTCTTTTTCGTTTTTCCAAGTATTTAATTTCTGAAATAGAATTTCTTTTTCCAAGTATTTAATTTCTGAAATAGAATTTCTTTTTCGTTAATAAAACCAATGCTTCTATGCTCTAATATTAATTCAGCTTTACATAATTTTGTGTTATACTTTACGTCATTAAAACCTGTCAGCATAAAATTTGGATACTTTATTGATTTGTTTAGTATATCCTTATCGAAGATAACACAAAACCCTTTGTGTGAATTAGCATAATGAGACCACATTAAAACATTGTCCTTGACATATGAAAAACAAGAAATCCCATAATGTTCTTTTAATCTCTTTTTTAAAATAGTATACACATCCCTATGAAATACAAACGGATTATTATTTATTTCATCAATTTTTTCTTGCAAATTGTTTTTATTGAGTAACTCGGGAGATGATTCATAATAGAATCTAATCATGTGTTCCTTCGGTAAAGAATAATAATCCTTTGTCACAAATTCTCCTTCAAAGGGGTCATTCTGATTTTTAGGGACTCCAAACCATAACTCACCATTTACTAGCAGTTTCAAAGAGTTTATAGTAAAAGGAAGATATTTATATACGAGTTGTTTTTTCAATCTAAAATGCTTTTTATTCGAATGATATTTTGTTTTTTAGAATGGGGCATATCATTTTATCCGCTGAAAACATGCTCCTACACGCTGAATTTGGATGTGTCGATGCAGGTTTTTCGTCGGTTATACAAGAGTAAACGTACCTAATATTCTTTAATTACCAAAGCTTTAATACGAAAAATTGCTTCAGGCAAACCCCTGTAATGCGGTTGGTAACCGCATCTTATTGCTCAGCGATTGGAAACCGCGGCAACCGATACTGTCCCCCCAGCCTTGACAGGGTTTCAAACCCTGTCAGGGCTAAAAAAGGAGCCGTCCGGCCGGATGGCTTTACAGGATCATCCATCTATAAATGCTGCAGACTATTATTTGAAATAGCATAAAATCCGCTCTCTATCCTCCTTTTCTTGCTAATTTGTTCGCTCATTTTCAATTCTCTTTCATCGTTTTCGCGTATCTTTGAACCCGATATGGAACAAAGAAAAAACAGCTCGGCAGCCACAGTTCGTTGGTTGTCGGGAACGATCGCTATCATAGCGATTTTTTTAGGGACCTGCTCCTGTGGAAACCCTTCTGTTAAAGGGAAGGAAAAAGTGGTACAGGAGGCATCGGTGGTTTCGCAGGAAGAACCAAATGATCATGAAGCTTCGCAGGAGGTTACCGCCATCCTGGTATCACCCAAAAATCCCCGGCCGGGAGAGCTGTTTCACGTACTGCTTGCCGGGGGCAAAAATATTCAAAAGGCCAAACTCCTGGTAAGCGCCTCATCAGGGGTTCTTGAACCTACCGGAAGCCGGAGCGGGGAGGGGTTGCCCTTCTGGCGGATTGAGGAGTTCAAAGCCACTTCGAAAGGCAAATATATGGTGGCGCTGCGAACCGGAGGTACGACCACTAGTTACTTAGATTTCACGGTCACGGAAAAACCGGCCCCGGCTTCCGCGAATGCGGTCTGGAATACCGAGAAGGGATGGGATGCGCGTACCGAAGCGCTCTATTCTGCCTGGATCAACGCGCTGTTTTATGAGGCAGACGAACGCTCATCCTGGACTGCCTTACAGGAAGTTACCTATAACCGCGACCGCAACTTTCTCTACAACTACCTTTCGTTGAACGAGGATGATCCGACCGACAAAAACAGGGTACTGATGCAGCCCGATTGTGCCGATAATCCCTTTTTTCTCCGCGCCTATTTTTCCTGGAAACTCGGACTTCCGTTCGGTTACCACGAATGTGACAGGGGGTATTTGGGCAAAGCCCCGCATACCGGTCGGTGGGTCACCAACGAGACGCAGCTTTCCGGAACGCCAACCAGAAAATTCAATACTTTCATGCGAATGGTGGCCAACGGTGTCCACTCAGGCACCGCGCGCACAGCGCTGAATGACGAGAGTTCCGATTATTATCCGGTTCCGCTCACGCAGGAAGCCCTGAGGCCCGGGGTCGTTTTCGCAGATCCTTATGGTCATACGCTGATATTGGTCCGCCGCGTGGCGCAAAAAGGGGATACGCCGGGCGTGCTCCTTTCGGTAGATGCCCAGCCCGACGGGACCGTGGGGATCAAACGGTTCTGGAAAGGCAACTTCCTCTTTAACACAAGTGAAGTGATCGGGGAACCCGGTTTTAAGGCATTTCGCCCAATTGTAGTGAAAGGAGGAAAATACCGGCTGATGAAAACGGCGGAGATCAATGCCCTGCCGGGATTCGTACCCTATTCCATTCAGCAAAAAGGGATGGAAAGCGCTACTTTCTACCATACGATGGAACGGATCATCAATCCGAAACCATTGGATCCGGAAGTTGCTATGCTGGATCTGATCCAGGCTTTGCAGGAGCAGTTGATAGTCCGGATTACATCTGTGGCCAATGGCGAAGCCTATATGAAGTCGTATCCGGGAGTGGTAATTCCGATGCCGGGAAGTCCCGCCGGCGTGTTTCAGGCGGGAGGTCAGTGGGAGGACTTTTCTACCCCCAACCGCGACCTGAGGCTCCTGATTGCCATGGATGCAATAGCTGAATTTCCTGAGAAGATTCTTCGCTCGCCTGAGGATTACAAATTTCCCATGCTGCAATCGCCCGAGCATGTAAAGAAAAATCTGGAAGAGCTTTTGGCCAAGAAGTTATCCGAGCTCTCGATTACCTATACCCGCACCAACGGCGCGCAGCAAAAACTGACGATGGGCGAGATATTGAAACGACGGGATGCGTTCGAGATGGCCTATAACCCGAACGACGGGATTGAGATCCGCTGGGGAGCGCCCGAGAACAGCGAAGAGCGATCAACCTGCAAACGCCGGGTACCGGCAAGTCAGCTCGAAAAGATGAAAACAGTGAGAACGTGGTTTCACAAACGGCTCCATCCACCAACGTAATGGAATTAAGAAATAAAAAAAGGGCGTTGCAAACGCCCTTTTTTTATTTCTTAATTCCCCGTCAATGCCAATAACCCATTGATCACCGTCAGTGGGTGGGCGGGGTTTCCAGCAATGTAGAGATCAACCTTGTGGCTTTTCAGGAAACTGCGGTCCAGCGCCGGACTATCGGCAAAAATGCCCCCGCTGATGGCATCGGTACCCACCAGGACTACCATTTTGGGTTCAGGGGTTGCATCGTAACAGATTTGCAGGGGCTCGGCCATGTTCGCCGTTATCGGACCGGTAATGACGACGCCGTCGGCGTGGCGCGGGGATGCAACAAACTCAATCCCGAACCTGCTCATATCAAATTGCACGTTGTTGGCGGCGTTAAGTTCCCATTCGCAACTGTTGTCGCCTCCGGCAGAGACTTGCCGCAGCTTGAGCGAGCCGCCAAAAAGCGATTTGAACGCTGCGGGGATCAACGCACGGTTCAGTTCAATAGGCTGATCAACTCCCTCTTTTACGATTAAGCGTTCCCGCTCGTTGGTGGAGAGTTTGTAATCCTTGGTAAAGACGATCTTTTGAGGGAATTTCATCGCACATTCCCCGCAGAAGGTACACTTTCCAAGATCAAGCGCTACCGGGGAGGTGGATATGGCTTTCGTCGGACAGCAATTTACCAAAGCCGTTTCGTCCACTTTTTCGAGCGAGATAACCGGTCGCCCGCGAAAAATCCCGGGTACTTTGGCATTTCTCACATCAGGAATAAACTGTTTTCCCTGATGGTACCATATTTTTAAGTTTTCTAACATAATCGCTACAGTTATAATTTATTCAGTGGATCAAAAATTTTGGATTTTGGAATTTCGATTTTCGATTACGCTTCTCCAATCATTTTCACATTTCCATATTTTCCAATTTCCACATTCAATTTTTACCACAAAAGGCTCAATGTATTACACAAAGATCACAAAATTAATCAGTTGCGTTTGCCCCCTCGCCCCCTCTTTCTTTTCATAGATCATGTCCCGCATAAGAGAGATTAAAGCTCTTGTTGCAGATCGGAAAATCGGAAATCTCATTGTTTCGTACCGAAAGCGCCAGCGCCAGCCAGTTGTGGAACGAGGGATCCTTGATTTTGTAATGGACCAGTTCGCCTTTCGGACCGGTAATGGCACAATGGCATATTTCACCGCGCCATCCTTCGACCAGCGAAAGCGTAAACAAATCGGCTCCGGGGGTTTTTAACTCCGGGTTACCGGAAGAAACCGGAACATGGTCTAAAAGCGTTCTCAGGTAGCCAATAGACTGATACACCTCGTTTTTACGCAATTGTACCCGCGAATAGACATCCCCATGGCGTTTCACAATCGGTTCGTGGCGAAGTTCCGGGTACAGGCTGTGGGGATGTGAAGAACGGATGTCGCGGGTAACGCCGCTGGTGCGGGCAGCCATGCCCACCGTGCCGATGTTGGAAGCATCTTCAAATGAGACCACTCCTGTCCGTTCGAAACGGGAGAGTGCGCTCGGCAGACTGAACAACTGGTCGTTCATTTCCCTAAAATCGGGTTCGAAAGCATCCAAGACCTGCATGAGCCGCTCGGCCAACTCAGGGGTGAAAGGAAATCTGTTCTGGCCGGGCCGGATAAACCCTTTGGAGAGCCGGTTTCCACCCCATTCCTGCATAAAATTGATGATGGGGGTACGCAAACGGCCAAAGACCGAACTGCCTAACTGGTAGGCAATGTCGGTGCAAACGGCGCTTAGATCTCCGGTATGGATCGCTATTCTTTCCAGTTCCAGTGCAATGGTGCGGGAAAAGTCGATTTCGCGGGTAGTTTTAAACCCGCACAAACTTTCCCAAACCTGGGCGAAGGCCGTTGAATGGCCAACTGCCGTATCACCTGCAATATTTTCGGCCAAAATTGCCAGTTCATTTAGCTGCTTCTTTTGCAGGAACAAATTTTCAATTCCTCTGTGCTGGTAGCCCAACTGAATTTCGAGGTGCAATATTTGTTCCCCGTTGCAGATAAACCGGAAATGGCCGGGTTCGATTACGCCGGCATGGATGGGTCCGACACCCACTTCGTGAAGTTCTTCACTTTCGATGGTGTAAAATGGATAATTGGCAATGGTTTTGCTGTGATCGGCACGATCGAATGCATACCGTACCGGTTTCAGCCAGGGATGGTCGGTATAGCTCAGGCCGAAATTTTCGTGAATTTCACGTTCAAATTTTTCGAAACAGAAGAGTTTGGCCGTAAAGGAAGGCACTGGATCTGTAGCATTTACAATGCAAGAGGAGAGATGGATTACCTGCTCCAGATCGTCAGCAATACAACAGATCAACTTTATCCCGGAACCACTTGACATTCCGAAATAGTTGACGCAATGTCTTTCTGTTTTTTCAGCAACCAAACCGGTGTTCAGTTCCAAAAATGCCCCGTAACCCATTTCCGGGATACCAGAAACAGGCACTGACTGGTTATTTTTTATTTTGAGCGTTCGCATAATTATCTGCTATTATCATTTTTCACCAATACTACATCTTTCCCTCTCACTGTTTCTCCGTTTTTTCCACCTTCTCTGTTTCCCGTTTCATTGTTTCCCCATTTCATTGTTTCTCCGTTTCTTAATGTGGCAGCAACACGATACTTTCTTTTATCAATTGCACAAATACCGGAGGAGGGTTCAATCCCAGCCAGATTGCGGCAGCCAGCAACAGAAACTGGGTAAACGATTCCCATGGATTGATTTTCACTACCTGAGAGTCGTCAAAATCTTCTGCAGGGACAAAGAGAACTTTAAGTATGTTCTTTCCGAATGCCCAGATAATCATGGTTAGCAACAGCAGGACTACAATGAGCAGAAAGATCTGTTTTGCATCAAAGATGGATTTGAAAATCAGAAATTCACTGACAAAGAGTCCGGATGGCGGCATAGCAACGGCGCTGATAAACCCTAACAATAGCACCATAGCGCCGGTAGGATTGTATTTAAAGTAGTTGCCGATATGGGTAATGTTCTTGTTTTGATAGATCCGGTAGAGCTGGTTGTACTGAAAAAAGATGCTGGATTTAACAAAAGCATGCAACACAATGTGCAGGATTGCTGCATAATAGCCAATACCACCTGCCGCCACCCCTAACATCACAATACCCATGTGTTCGATGCCGGAGTAGGCAAACATCCGTTTGATATTTTTTACTTTCAGCATATAAACCGTTGCCACAAAGAGGGAAAGAAAAGCGGCTGTTCCAACCACCAGTTGAGCCCAATGCAGCAATGGCGTGTTGGTAATGACGATGTAGAAACGAAAAATCCCTACAAATCCCAGGTTCATTAATACGGTAGACAACAAAGCGCCTGCGGGGGCCGGGGCGGTATCTTTGGCATCTATGCCAGCTGTGAACATGGGAACCAGGCCAAGCTTGGCTGTAAATCCGGTAAAAATAAATAGAAAAGCCATCTGCAGCCAGATAGGATTGAGCTCTTTGCTTTTGGCAAGCAGATTACTAAATGAGAGATTGTCAGAACCGGCATGTTGAAGCGAAAGACTCAGAAATAGAATTCCGATGAATATAAAAGTAATACTGATGGCACAAATGAAAACATATTTCCAGGTACCTTCCAGCGCTAACTTGTTGCGGTGGTGGTAAATCAGGGCCGAGGCGCTTAAGGTGGTGATTTCCGTGAAAATCCAGGTTACTGCAATATGGTTGGAAAGATAACCGGCGCTGATGGCCATAATCAGCAACACCAAAGAGCCCAGGTAGATAGACCTGGATCGCGGAGGCTCGGTATGGTTTTCGAGGTAAATGTAGCTGTGAATAGCCGCAGGTATGGCAATAATACTCAAGGTTACCAGAAGTATGATCCCCAGCGAATCGAAGGTAAAATAAAGCGAATCGGTGGTGCCAAAACGCAGGCAGGCTTGCATGGTAAACCAGCTCTGCCAAGCAAGGAATAGCCCCAGCAGGGAATAGACTAACTGCTTGTTTCTAATAAGAAACAGGCAAATAACAACTGCAATGGAGCCTAATAAGTAGGTGACAACCATGTATTTCAGGTTTTGTATTAATAATCTTTCAAATTGCTCAACTGATCGACATCTACATCTTTGAAGACATCACCGATCTTGTTCATAAAAATTCCCAGGATGAGCACACTGGCGAAAATATCGAGCATGATACCCAGGTTAACAAGCAAAGGCATTTCGTTTCCGATAGCCAGCGACAGGACGAAGACGCCGTTCTCAATGACCATATAACCCATTACATGGGTAATAATTTTGCGCCTTGTGGAAATGAGGTACAATCCAAAAAAAAGTGTTGAAAGGGCAACAACAAAGAATATTTTATCCAATTTATCATCTTTTATTGCATTGGCAATCAATATATTGATTACGACGATGAAAGTAGTGATAACCAGTGATACAAAATTGGGAAGGAAAGGTTCCGCTTCGCGGGTGATATTGTTCCTTTTGAGCAGGTAGCTCAGGAAAATCGGTACTGCCAGGGATTTGAATATGATGGTTTCCAGTAGAATAAAGGCGAGGTTAACAGGACCGATCTCTCTTAGTTGCAGGAAAACGACAAAAAAGAGCAAAACCCCCTGCAAGGCCAAGACTTTAATATAGGTCATCAACCTGTTGGCGATGGCCATGTAGAACAAGGTGATGATGAAAATGATCAACAGTACGTGTATCATGATAACTAACTGTTTGTTTTGATGTTAAATAAATTTTTGTAAGATCAGCAATACGCCGAAAAAGATCAGCAGGCTCACTGACGTAAGCGCAACAATGAACTGCGGATTGTGGCTCATCCTGAACCTGGCCATAAAAGACTCGATTAATCCGATCGCCACGGCCATCAGAAACTGAATGCCAAAATAGGCAGGAATTGCATATTGATAAGGTATCACCCCAATAAAAAGGTTAACGATCAGCGCCCCATAGACGGCAAATTTCAGATACCCTGCCGTAAGGATCAATCCAAGATCAAACCCGCTGTTATCCAGGATCATTACTTCGTGGATCATCGTCAGCTCAAGGTGGGTCTTTGGGTCGTCAATCGGCATCCGGCTGCTTTCGATCATGGCAATCATCAACAGCACGAAAGTAGCCAATGCTGCCAGCGCATAACTGATTTGCGAGCCAATGTGCAGAAAGGCAAAGATCTCCTGAAAAGAGGTGTGCCCGGAAAGCAAAGCCAGCGAACCCATCAAGATAAAAAAAGCTGGTTCGGCAAACATCGAGTAAAGGGCTTCGCGACTGGCGCCCATCCCTTCGAAACTACTTCCGGTATCCAATGCTGCTATGATGCTGAAAAACTTGCCCAAAGCAAGCACATAGGCAAAAAAGATGAAGTCCCCGTTAAAACTCAGTACCCCATGCGATCTGCCAAAAGGAACAACCAACATTGCCATCACTACCGAAACAAAATATACCGTCGGGGCCAATTGAAAAATAAAACTGGTAGTTTCGCTGTATACAACCCCCTTTCTGAACAACCGCACGACATCCCTTACCGGTTGCAATATCCCCGGACCTTTGCGTCCTGAAGCCAGGCTCTTCGTCCGGATGATAATCCCGGAAAAAAAGAGGGCGGCCAAAATGATCAATAGAACACTCAACATGGTTATAAATTTTTTAATATATCGATGAATGATTCAAGGTTCCGGTAAAGAATTGGAATGCTCAACACAATAATTATAAAGATGATCCCATACAAGATATAGAATTGCAGTTTCCCGTTGTTTAAAAAAACAAACCGGCCCATAAATTTTCTGTAAGACTTCAAAATAGGGTCGATCAGCCATTTTTCAACTTTGTCAAATGCATGGGTATGGTACTTTACCTTACCAGGAAAGACCCCTTGCAACATTTCTTCCTCTTTTTCAACCAGTAGGGCAGGAGCAAATAATTTGCTGTAAGTTCTTACAAATGAACCGGCCGTATACTGTTGTTTGAAAGTAGGGGCAACATAACCGCATCCCCAGGTAGGACCGGTTTGGATGCTGCGGTGGCTGAGCAAATATTTTCGGAGGCCGTAAACGCCAATAATCAGTAAAATCAAGATCCAGGTTGCCCAACTGATGGGTTGTAGTGCATCAAATAGATGGGCTTGGAGCGGATTTGCAGTTAGAGCCGGATTTCCGGCAAACAGGCTGACCGGTTGTGCCAACAGGTGAATGAACAGCAAAGGGAATATCCCGATCAGGATAATGATAACGGCCAGAATATAGGTTGGAAGAAGTTGCAGGAAGTTTACTTCTTTGCAAGTAGGAGGAAGCGCATGACGTTCCGTGCCCAGAAAGATAATACCAAATACCTTGGTAAAGCAGATCATGGCTAATCCTCCGATGGCCACTAATCCGACCGTCGAGAAAATAGCTGCCAGTAGCGAGAATAGTGTTCCTTCGGCGAGCCAATTGTACAAGCCAGTGTAGAGTATAAATTCAGAGATAAAGCCGTTAAAAGGCGGGATTCCGCTAATAGCAATGGCCGCAATCAAAAAGAGAATGGCCGTCTGAGGCATCTTTTTGATCAGCCCGCCTAATTTCTCGATCTCCATGGTGTGGGTCATCAGGTAAACATTACCGGCGGTATAGAAGAGCAACGATTTGAACAGTGCGTGGTTCAGGGTATGAAGCAAAGCTCCGGCAAAACCCAGCGTGGCCAATACCTGGTTGCCTGAACCAATCCCGATGCAGCCAATCCCGATCCCAATTCCGATAATACCGATGTTTTCAATGCTGTGGTATGCCAATAATTTTTTAAAGTTGTGCTGAATAATGGCCAGCATAACCCCGTACAAGCCGGAAAGCACCGAAATAATCAGAATCAGATATCCTGCTGTGAGGAAATCCGTTTTGATCACCAGCAACATTCTCAGAATTCCGTAAATTCCAACCTTTATAATAACCCCGGACATCATTCCCGAAACGTGCGAGGGTGCAGCCGGATGGGCATAGGGCAACCAGGAATGAAAAGGTACAAATCCTGCTTTAAAGGCAAATGCAACGAAGAAACAGATGAAAAGAATCAAGGATGCAGGTCCGGAAAGAGAAGCAGAATAAGTTGTTATGGCCTGAAAATCAT
>JAMDDG010000429.1:0-592 GCA_023488865.1 Bacteroidota bacterium
TTCTCTGGTTCAGGCTCAGGATCATCTCGTCGTTGACAATCTCCAGGATAAAGTCGGGGATAATGGTCTGGTTGCCCCTGTTGAGGTTGTTACTGAATGAACTTCCGGGTTTGGGATTGAGTTTTAGTATCTCGTCCAGCGCACCCCTCAGTTCTTCTTCTTCAAGATTAAATTTGCGTTGTATCTTGTCATAGTGCTTTTTGGTAAACTCCTCGAACATTTCGTCCAGGATCCGGTAGGCCAGCCTGATCTCTTTTTGATCTAAATCTTTTCTGGCAAGCTGGATCATCAAAGATTCCCTCAAATCCCTGGCCCCGACTCCGGCAGGATCCAACTCCTGGATCAGGCTTAATATCCTGGTGAGCTCTTTTTCGTCGGTTACAATATTACTGGCAAAAGCGACATCATCAACAATGGCTTCCAACTCACGGCGTAAGTATCCGTCTTCGTCAATATTTCCAAGGATCTGTTCGGCAAGAAGGGTGTCATGCTCGTTGAGCATGACCATCGAGATCTGCTCCTGCAGGTATTCGTGAAAAGAGTTGGAATCGGAATAAGGCATGTCCACCACTTTTTCATCTTTCGAATAGTT